>JBAUUA010000333.1:0-1843 GCA_049582465.1 Bradyrhizobium sp.
CCTCCTGCGGGCGCAAAGCAGCCTCCGGGATCGCCGCCGGCTACGGCACCGCTGCCTTCGCCGTCCCCCACAGGTGCGCCGCCACCAATGGGAGCAAAACAGCCTCCGGGACCGCCTCCCGGCACACTGCCCGGACCGAATGCCACGCCCGCGCCGGGCGGACAGACCGCGCTGCCGCCAGGTGGCGGGCCGTTGGCGCATCGTCCGCCGCCAACAAGCACGGCACCGATTCCGGCCGCACCTCCGCCTGCCCAGGCGCTGACCCCGATTGCTCCGGGTGCGGCGGCCCAGGGGCCGCGGCGTATGGAAGATTTCCGTGGCTCGCGGCAGGAAAGCGATCAGGGCGGCCGCAAGGTCTTCACCGAACCGGGCCGCGTCATCGTCGTCGATCCCTCGGGCCAGTCGTTCATCCGTCACAACGAGGAAGATCGATTCCGTTATGGCGCGCGCGATATCCGGACCGAGCAGGTCGGCAACGACACCCGCACCGTCGTGATTCGTCCAGATGGTTCGCAGATCATCACCGTCGTCGGCCGCGACGGCCGGTTGATGCGCCGGATCAGGCGGGATCGCGAGGGCCGCGAGATCATCATCATCGACAACAGCTATCGCGATCCGCTCGCGGTCGGCGGCTTTTATGTCGACCTGCCGCCGCCGGTGATCGGCATTCCCTACGACCGCTATATCGTCGAAGCCGACGACGCGCCGCCGGACCTGCTCTACGAGACCATGGAGGCGCCACCGGTGCAGCGGATCGAGCGGCGCTATTCGCTCGACGAAATCCGCTACAGCCCGTCGGTGCGAGCCTTGATGCCGTCGATCGACCTCAACAGCATCAACTTCGACACCGGATCGTGGGAAATTCCGCCCGATCAGGCTGCGAAGCTGCAGGCGATCGCCGACGGCCTCAATCGGGCGATCACGCGCAACCCGCGCGAGGTGTTCCTGATCGAGGGTCACACCGATGCGGTCGGCAACGACGTCGACAATCTGTCGCTGTCGGACCGCCGCGCCGAATCCGCGGCCGAACTGCTCACCCAGCAGTTCGGGGTGCCTGCGGAGAACCTGACCTCGCAGGGCTATGGCGCGCAATATCTGAAGGAACAGACCTCCGGGCCGAGCCGCATCAACCGGCGCGTCACCATCCGCCGCATCACGCCGCTGCTCAACGGCGGCACGGCGTCCCTGCCGCCGCCGCCTCCGGGCACCGTGCCGCCACGATAACGGCGGGGCGTTCGCGAAAATGAAAATGGCCGGGAGCGATCCCGGCCATTTTGGTCTTGTAGCTCTTGCATCGACCGGCGGCGATCCGGCAGTTGGCTGCTCGGGCGACATGATCCCAGGTGGGGCGCGCCCCCGCGGTTCAGCCCTTGTCGGTATCGAGTTTGAAGATGTGGGAGCTTGCCTCAATCGATAGCAGGCCCGTCTCTGCGTAGAGATTCAGCTTGGCGCGGGTATCGGTGATGTCGAGATTGCGCATGGTCAGCTGGCCGATACGGTCCGCCGGCGTGAACGCCGCATCGTCTACCTTCTCCATGCTCAGCCGCTCCGGCTGATAGGTCAGGTTGGGGCTCTCGGTGTTCAGGATGGAGTAGTCGTTGCCGCGTCGCAGCTCGAGCGTGACCTCACCGGTGACGGCGCGCGCCACCCACCGCTGGGCGGTTTCGCGCAGCATCAGGGCTTGAGAATCGAACCACCGCCCCTGGTAGAGCAATCGGCCAAGCCGCATGCCGCTGATCCGGTATTGCTCGATGGTGTCTTCGTTATGGATGCCGCTGATCAGGCGCTCATAGGCGATGTGCAGCAGGGCCATGCCGGGAGCTTCGTAAATGCCGCGGCTCTT
>JBAUUA010000334.1:0-1884 GCA_049582465.1 Bradyrhizobium sp.
CCTTTGCGGTCGCCGTGATGGTCGCGCCGGGCTTGCGCTGCGCGCTGGACGAGATGATGCCGCGCTTCTGCAGCACGTATTTGCGCACCGACAGGCCCGCGCCGGGCTGCTGCTCGTAGCGGATCAGCGGCAGATGCGCGTCGAACAGGTCATGCGCAGCATCGCGCTTGCCGGCCTTTTGCAGCTTCACCACATCGATCAGCAATTCCGGGAAGGCGTAGCCGGTCATCGCGCCGTCGGCGCCGCGCTCCATCTCGAAATCGAGAAACAGCCCGCCATTGCCGGTCAGGATCGACAGCGGCCGCAGCGAGCCGTCTTTTTGAAACGCACGCAACGCGCTGATCTTCTCCAGCCCCGGCCAGTCCTCGTGCTTGAGCATCACGCAGGACGGCGAGTCCATCACGATCTTGCGGATCACCGCCGGCGTGAACACCACCGTCAAAGTGAGTGGATAATCCTGCAGCACCCAGGGAATGTCGTCGCCGATCGCTTCCTGCGCCTGCTTGAAATAGCCTGATATCTGGTCGTCGGTGCGCAGATGCGGCGGCGGCGCGATCATCACCCCGGCAGCGCCGGCATCCATCGAGGCCTTCGCCAGCGAGCGCATGCTGGCAAATCCCGGCGCGGAGACGCCGACGATGATCTGCATGTTCTTGGCGCGCTTGACGAAGCGGATCGCGACCTGCTCGGCCTCCGCGGCATCGAGTTTCGGCGCCTCGCCCAGAATGCCCAGCACGGTCACCCCGTCGCAGCCGACTTCTGCGTAAAAATCCGTCAGCCGGTCGATCGATTTCTCGTCGATGCGGCCGTCCTCGTGGAACGGCGTCGGCGCGATCGCGAACGTGCCTGCGGCCTTGGGGGTGAGTTTTGTCATGGGTTGCCTCTGTCCTCTCCTGTCATTCCGGGGCGATGCGCAGCATCGAACTACGATGTGCAATTGCACATCGGAGAATCTCGAGATTCCGGGTCTGGTCCTTCGGACCATCCCGGAATGACGTTTACTTCAAAACCTTCGCGCTCCCATCTTGATCTCTTCCTCGGTGAAGAAGATCTCCCCGGCGTGTTCCACGATATCCTCGGGCTTCCATCCCGTATGCGGCGGCTTCCAGCCCGGCTTTTCCATCATCCGCATCTCGCGCACGCCGCGCGGACCGGAAACGCCGAGCACCTTGCCGGTCTGGTCGCCCGACAAATCGCTGACCATGTATAGCACGGCCGGCGCGATGCCATCAGGCCCAAGCGCCATTCCGGGGTTCTCGATATAGCGCGGCAGGTCTGCGGTCATGCGGGTCAGCGCGCCCGGGGCCAGCGTCCAGATCCGGATGTTGTATTTGCGGCCCTCGATCGCCAGCACGTTGGACAGGCCCCAGATACCGCCCTTGGCGGCGCCGTAATTGCTCTGGCCGAAATTGCCGATCAGGCCCGAGGTCGACGACGTGTTGACGATGACCCCGCCGCCGTTCTCGCGCATCCAGCGGAACACCGACTGGGTGACGCAGAACGTACCCTTCAGATGCACCTTCAGGACCTTGTCCCAGGCGGCTTCGGTGGCCTTGGCAAAGGTCTGGTCGAGCAGGATGCCGGCATTGTTGACGAGGATATCGGCACGGCCGAAATGCTTGATGGCGTCGTCGAACACCGACTGGCCGCCCGCCATGGTCGAGATGTCGGCGCCGTTGGCGACCGCGCGGCCGCCCTCGGCCTTGATCGCATTGACGACCTTCTGCGCCATCGAGACATCGGCGCCGGAGCCATCGCGGGGGCCGCCGAGGTCGTTGACCACGACAGCAGCGCCCTCGCGCGCAAACAATCTGGCATAGGCCTCACCGAGCCCGCCGCCCGCGCCGGTGACCAGCGCCACCTTGCCGTCGAGTAATCCCATGG
>JBAUUA010000335.1:0-3038 GCA_049582465.1 Bradyrhizobium sp.
GCCAGTCCGGATCGGCCATCACGGCCTGCCGGCCGAGTTCGTGAAACGCGATGTTCTGCGCCGAATGCCGCGTGCTGCAGGCAATCGCCAGCGTCGAGAACACGCGCTTCGGATAGGCGGCGGTCCATTGCAGCGCCTGCATGCCGCCCATCGAGCCGCCGACCACGGAAAACAGCGTGTCGATCCCCAGTCGATCCAGCAGCATGGCCTGCGCCCGCACCATGTCGGGAATGGTGATGATCGGAAAATCCAGTCCCCACACTTTGCCGGTGGCCGGGTTGGTCGAGGCCGGCCCGGTGGAGCCCATGCAGCCGCCGATCGCATTGGAGCAAATGATGAAGTAGCTGTCGGTATCGAGCGGGCGGCCGGAGCCGACCATGGTTTCCCACCAGCCGGGCTTGCCGGTCACCGGATGCACGTTGTTGACGTGCTGGTCGCCGGTCAGCGCATGGCAGACCAGGATGGCATTGGAGCGGTCGGCGTTGAGTTCGCCATAGGTCTGGTAGGCGATCTGGAACGGGGTGAGGTCGATGCCGCAATCGAGCGGCAGCGGCTGGTCCGCGCCGAACAACGCGACGAGCGAACTCGGATGGTCCGCCTCCTGCGACCGCTCGTCGGCGTGGATCGCTGGGCTGGGTATCGACTTCACGGTTACCATTTTGACACCGACCTCCTCCGGGAGGCTGACGAGCCACCACGGGAATCAGGCCATAAAAAAACCCGGCCTGAACATAAGTTCGACCGGGATCCACTTTGTCCCCGGCCTGTTTAGCGAGTTGTTTAACGTGGCTGCAAGCCGGCCGGCTCAAATGACCACGGAATAGCTTAAATATTAGTCGCGCGAGCGCCCTTCGTCAAGGCAAGCCGCTGGTTAACACGGACTTCCGTCGCCCGCGCGCAAACGTTTTCTTTGCTTTTGGCGACCGTCTTTCCTAATCAATGGGCCTTATAAATGAGCCTTGCCCGGCGGTTGGCCGTGCTCCCTCCAGGGTTTGAAGATGTCTCAATCGCCCCCCGCTCCGCCGTCGCTCGAGGTACTGCGCAAGGAGATCGACAGCATCGATGAGCAGGTCCACCGCCTGCTGATGGCGCGCGGCGACATCATCGACCGGCTGATCCAGGTGAAGCAGACCCAGGAGGTCGGCTCGGCGTTCCGCCCTGCCCGCGAAGCCGCGATGATGCGGCGTCTGGTCGAGCGCCACCGCGGCATCCTGCCGATCGACACCATCGAGAGCATCTGGCGCGTCATCATCTCGACCTTCACCTATGTGCAGGCGCCGTTCTCGGTGCATGCGGATGTCTCCGTCGGCGAATCCGCGATGCGCGATTCGGCGCGGTTTCATTTCGGATTCGTCGTGCCCTACGTCTCGCATTTCAGCGCCCAGGCGGCGGTCGAGGGGGTGGCGAAGTCGAAGGGTGATCTGGCGCTGGTTTCGGCCACGTCGAGCCGCACCCCGTGGTGGATCGCGCTCGAGGCCGAGGGCGCGCCGAAGATCATCGCGCGGCTGCCGTTCCTGGAGCGCGCCGACCATCCGGCGGCGCTGCCGGTATTCGTGGTGTCGCGCGTCGCCGACAGCGCCATGGACACCGAAGTCGAGACTTGGAGCGTGCGGGTATCCGGCTGGAACGCCGACATCGCGCGCGCGCTGTCGCCGCTGGCCGAGATCGTCGCGGTGCCGGATACCGCCTTCGATGGCGCCGCGCTTTTGGTATCGGTCGGCCCCGGCAGCCTCGACAAGATCAAATCGGCCCTGATCGAGGCGGGGGCGTCGGTGCGCTCATCGGCCCTCGTCGGCAGCCATGCAACGCGCTATACGGTGCCCCCGACCGGGGCCAAGCCTTGAGCTGATCCAGACCTTGAAGCCGCCCCGATACTTCCGGAGGTGAAGATGTCCCGCCCCGTGCCGAATCCCGGCATTCTCGAGATTGCGCCCTACACGCCCGGCAAGAGCCCGGTGCCGGAGCCGGGCCGCAAGGTGTTCAAGCTGTCGGCCAATGAGACCCCGTTCGGCCCCTCGCCGAAGGCCATTGCCGCCTACAAGGGTGCCGCCGACCATCTCGAGGACTACCCGGAAGGTACCTCGCGGGTGCTGCGCGAGGCGATCGGCCGGGCCTTCGGGCTCGATCCCGACCGCATCATCTGCGGCGCCGGGTCGGACGAAATCCTCAATCTGCTGGCGCACACCTATCTCAGCCATGGCGACGAGGCGATCTCCACCGCCCATGGCTTCCTGGTGTACCCGATCGCCACCAAGGCGAACGGCGCCATCAACGTCGTCGCGCCCGAGACCAATTTCACCGCCGATGTCGACGCGATCCTGAAACTGGTTTCGCCGCGCACCAAGCTGGTGTGGCTCGCCAACCCGAACAATCCGACCGGGACCTATCTGCCGTTCGACGAGGTCAAGCGGCTGCGCGCCGGCCTGTCGCCGCATGTGCTGCTGGTGCTCGATGCCGCCTATTCCGACTACGTCTCGCGCAACGACTACGAGTTCGGCATCGAACTGGTGGCGACCTCGGACAATACGGTGGTGACGCATACGTTCTCGAAGATCCACGGGCTTGCGGCGTTGCGCATCGGCTGGATGTTCGGCCCGGCCAACATCATCGATGCCGTCAACCGCATCCGCGGCCCCTTCAACGTCTCCACGCCGGCGATGCTGGCGGCGGTAGCCGCGATCGAGGATACCGCGCATCAGGAGATGTCCAAGGTGCACACCGAGAAATGGCGCAACTGGCTGACGGAGGAAGTGACGAAGCTCGGCCTCAAGGTGACGCCGAGCGTGGCCAATTTCATCCTGATCCACTTCCCGCTCGACAAGGGCAAGACTTCGGCGGACGCCGACGCCTTCCTGACCAAGCGCGGCCTGGTGCTGCGGGCCCTGAACAATTACGGCCTGCCGCATTCGCTGCGCATGACCATCGGCACCGAGGAGGCCAATCGGCTGGTGGTCGAGGGCCTGCGCGACTTCATGGCGGTCAAGTGAGCGCCGCGCCGCACTTTGGGAAGGTCGCGCTGATCGGCTTCGGGCTGATCG
>JBAUUA010000336.1:0-1767 GCA_049582465.1 Bradyrhizobium sp.
GAAGGTTCAGGCCCCGGACGACCTCGACCGGCGTGCCGTCGGCCGACAGGAAGGTCTTCGCATCGATGCGAAGTTCAAGCGGGGCGGCGTCGCCAGCGGATTGCGCGTCGTTCAAGCGGTTGTACCAGAAAGCTTTCGATCACCAGCATAAGCACGATGAAGGAGATCGCATAGCTCAGTATCTTGGTCATGTCGAACAGCGAGAATGCCGATCCCAGCACGAACCCCACGCCGTTCGGGCGTCCGATCAACTCGACCACCAGCACGATCTTCCAGACGATGGAGAGGCCGGAACGCGAACTGGCCGCCAGATAGGGGGCGAGCTGCGGGATCACCACGTGGCGGATCCGCGAGAACCAGGTGAACTGAAAGGCGGTCGCCATTTCGTCGAGCTCGGGATCGATCGCGCGCGCCCCCTCGCGCATGACGACGATCACATTCGGCAGCTTGTTGACGGCCACGGCGAGGATGGCCGCGGTCTCGTTGAGGCCGATCCAGATATAGGCGAAAATGATCGTTACCAGCGCCGGCATGTTGATCAGCACGACCAGCCACGCATCGGCATATCGATCGACGGCTTTCGAGCGTCCCATCGCGTAGCCTGCGGCAATGCCCAGCGCCATCGCGATGACAAAAGAGCCGATAACGCGCGCCAGCGTGCAGCCCATCTGGAACGGCAACTCGCCGGAGCGGATGTCGGCAAGGATGGACGTGCCGATCGCCAGCGGGCCCGGCAGCAGCCGCGAATGGGCGAGGGCCGCTGCAAGGGCCCAGGCCGCGATCAGCGCAGCCAGCGAAAAGAGTCTCGGCAACGTCTAGTCTCCGGGCGGTGCGCTGGGCTGGTAGTAGAGGCCGGGATCGAGCTCCTGCACGGGACCTACGAGATCCGGACCGCCGATGCTGGCGAGCGTGCGGAACAAGGCGCGGGCATCCGCTTCCTCCGCAGCTATCGGCCGTCGTGGCATCCCTTCCCTGGTCCGGTCCCGGTAGGCCCCGAAGGTCCAGTCGTCTTCGGCGTTCATCAGTGGGCGCAAGGTTTCCCATTCCTCGTTGGATCGCAGCATGATCGCATTGGCTTCCTGGGCGACCGCGATGAAGCGGTCGATCGTGCTCTTGTGACTGGCTGCAAATTCTTCCGAAAACGCGTAGCCGACCAGCGCGACCGGCTCGTTCAGCCCGAGCATGGCCTGCGCCTTGCGTACGTCGAGGATGCGGCGATAGCCCTCCGCCTCCAGCCTGGCGCAAAAATTCCAGAAATTGAGACTGGCTGCGGCTTCGCCCTGCTGCAATTTCTGGAAAATCAGCGGCGGTGCGCCGTACTCCAGCGTCGTCTCGCGCTTGAGATCGATGCCCTGGCGCAGTGCAGCGGCCTGGACAATAAGCCAGCTCTTGTCGAGCGGGCCGCCCGCCACCGCGAGCACCTTGCCCTTGAGGTCGTCAATATTTCGCACCGGTGAATCGCTTTTGACCATCACGGAGCCGACCGCGCTGGAATAGGGATAAAACAGCAATTTGGCGCCGAGCGCGCGGGCGCGGGCGACCCAGAGCCAGTCGACCACCGCGAGGTCCACCGAGCCGCCGTTGAGAGCGAGCTTGCCCGCATCCGGCGAAGCGTATTCGCTGATCTTCAAATCCAGGCCTGCGGCGGCGGCGAGCCCGTGACGGCGGATCACGTCAAGTTGCCAGGCGAACGTCCCGGTGGTTTGCACGCCGATGCGCAAGGTCTCGTTGGCCAGCGTCGGAGTAACCGCAAGCACGACGCAGAGC
>JBAUUA010000337.1:0-4014 GCA_049582465.1 Bradyrhizobium sp.
CGCTGCATCAGCCGCTCGAGCTCGGCCTGCAACTCGATCAGCGGCCGGCTCGGCACCACCTGGGCCACCACCGCGCGCGGTTTCTTTCCGCCGAAGCTCGAAAGCCCCTGCACGGCAACCTCGAACGGCTTGCGGTTGATCCGAAACAGCAGCGAGGCGATTTCGTTGGCGGCGACGCCGTCGATATCGCCGATGAAGCGCAAGGTGACGTGGTAATTTTCGGGGTCGATCCAGCGGGCGCCGGGAAGGCCGCCCCGCAAATTGGAAAGCGTGTGGCCGATCTCGGCCGGAATTTCCAGTCCAGTGAACAAACGCGGCATCAGCTTAACTCCCGATGCTGGGGCATGATCTTGCGAAAGATCGCGCCCTGTAACAAGCCCGGTGACGAATCACCGATCACTAATTTCTACCGTAGTTATGTGACTCTGCGAAGCAGCCGGCGTTAACGGATCGGAAAGCTCCCGGGAAAACACGGAGTTAGGGTTAGCGTTGTCCGTTTTTCAACTGCGCTGCCCGGATATCGTGCCGAGAAATGCCTGCACCGTGGGCAGAATATTCCTGACGATGACGTCGACGCCCTCCGCCGTCGGATGCATGCCGTCCGCCTGATTGAGCCTGGCATCGGCGGCGACGCCCTCCAGGAAAAACGGATACAGCGGCACCCCGAAGGATTTGGCCAGATCGGGATAGATGGCGTTGAAACGCGCCGAATAATCGCTGCCGTAATTCGGCGGCGCAATCATGCCGCACAACAAGACAGCGATTCCGCGCGCCTTCAGCCGGGTCAGAATATCTGACAGCGCCGATCGGGTGACCGCCGGGTCGGTGCCGCGCAGGGCGTCGTTGGCCCCGAGTTCCAGGATCACCGCCTGGGTGCCGTCGGGCACCGACCAGTCGAGCCGGTCGCGGCCGCCGGAGCTCGTGTCGCCGGACACCCCGGCATTGCTGATATCAACCGCTATACCCTTGGATTCCAAGGTCTTTTGGAGCCGTTGCGGGAATGCTGCCGGGGCCGGAAGGCCGAGGCCCGCGCTCAAGGAATCACCGAGCACAACGATCTTGATCGGCCTGGCGTCGGCCGTGGCGCGGGCGAAGCCTGTCCCCGCCGTCATCAAAACCACGCCCAACACGAGTATGTGCACGAACATCAGCACCCGCCCCTCGACCCCGTGGGCGGAAGTGCCATATGACCGAGCCATGGACAGTCTCATCGAACCCTCTTCAATCGCCGGCGTCGAACCGGACACCATTTCCATCTCGAACGTCAATCTCTCGCTCGGCTCGGGAGCCGCGCGCGTTCATATCCTCAAGGATATCAGCCTTCGCGTGGCGCCGGGTGAAGCGATCGGCCTGATCGGGCCGTCGGGATCCGGGAAATCCACACTGCTGATGGTGATGGCGGGACTGGAGCGTCCCGACAGCGGAGAGGTGGTGGTCAATGGCACGCCTTTCAATGCGCTTGACGAGGACGCGCTGGCGCGGTTTCGCGGCCGCCAGGTCGGCATCGTGTTCCAGTCCTTCCATCTGATCCCGACTATGACGGCGCTGGAAAATGTCGCGGTGCCGCTGGAACTCGCCGGCGATCCCGATGCGGCGAAACGGGCGGCGCAGGAGCTCAACTCGGTCGGCCTCGGCGACCGCCTGCATCATTATCCGATGCAACTGTCCGGTGGCGAACAGCAACGCGTCGCGCTTGCGCGCGCGCTGGCGCCCGATCCAGCGATCCTGGTGGCGGACGAGCCCACCGGCAATCTCGATGAGGCGACCGGCAAGCAGATCGTCGATCTGCTGTTCACCAAGCACGCCGAGCGCGGCATGACGCTGGTGCTGGTCACCCACGACAGCTCGCTGGCGCAGCGCTGCGATCGCGTGGTGCGGCTGCGTTCGGGCCGGATCGACGGACAAGGCGCGGGTCAAAAAGCCGCCTCATGACCGTTGCGTCCGAACCCATTCACGGCACCATCGATTCCGGACCCGTTCGAGACGGGCGCAGCTCATTTCTTGCCTTGCGCTTTGCGCTTCGCGAAATGCGCGGGGGCCTGCGCGGCTTCTACGTCTTCATCGCCTGCATCGCGCTCGGCGTGATGGCGATCGCGGGCGTCGGCTCAGTCGCGGCCAGCCTCAGCGAGGGACTGGCGCGCGAAGGCCGCACGCTGCTTGGCGGCGACGTCGCCTTCTCCCTGATCCAGCGCGAAGCGAGGCCCGATGAAGTGGCGTTTCTGCGCTCTCGCGGCCAGCTGTCGGTGGCGGCGACGCTGCGCGCGATGGCGCGCACGGGCGACGGCCGGCTGGCGCTGGTCGAACTCAAGGCGGTCGACGGTGCCTACCCGATGCTCGGCGAGCTGACACTGCAACCGCAAATGCCGGTCGCCGATCTGTTGGCCGAGCGCGACGGCGCATTCGGTGCGGCGGCCGATTCTACGCTGCTGGCACGGCTCGATCTCAAGCTCGGCGATCGCGTCAGCATCGGCGGGGCGAGTTTCCAGATCCGCAGCGTCGTCGATGCCGAGCCGGACAAGCTTGCCGGAGGCGTCGGTCTCGGTCCGCGATTCCTGGTCAGCGAAGCCTCCTTGCGCGCGACCGGGTTGCTGCAGCCCGGCAGCCTGGTCCGGTGGATCTATCGGGTGAAACTGCCTGATAACGCCACCGACGATCGCGCCGCTACCGCGCTGATCGACGAGGTGAGAAGCGCGTTGCCGCAAGCCGGCTGGGAGATTCGCAGCCGCAGCAACGCCTCTCCGCAGCTCGAGCGCACCATCAGCCGATTCACCCAGTTCCTCACTCTGGTCGGCCTCGCCGCGCTCCTGGTCGGCGGCGTCGGCGTCGCCAATGCGGTCAAGAGCCATATCGATCGCCGCCGCGACGTCATCGCGACGTTCAAGGCGCTCGGCGCCACCGGCCGCGACGTCTTCACGATCTACCTCACGCAAGTGGTCGTGCTCGCCGGGATCGGCTCGATGATCGGATTGGCCGCGGGCGCTGCGCTGCCTTTCATCATCGTCGGAATATTCGGCAAGCTCCTGCCGCTCCCGGTGGTGCCGGCGCTTCATCCCGATGAACTCGCGCTGTCGTTCGTTTATGGCCTTCTGACCGCGCTCGCCTTCGGGCTGTGGCCGCTCGGCCGGGTGCATGACGTGCCGGTCGCGGCGCTGTTCCGCGAGGCCGTGACCAGCGAATGGCATCGGCCGCGCTGGCGCTATCTCGCGCTGATGGCCGTGGTGATCGCGCTGCTGGTCGCTGTCGTGATCGGGCTCGCCTATGACAAGCGCGTCGCAACGGTGTTCGTCGTGTCCTCGATTGCGGTATTCGCGCTGCTGCGCGGCATCGCCGCCGGCCTGATGGCGCTGGCGCGCCGGCTGCCGCGCAGCCGCTTCACCATGCTGCGGCTGGCGATCGCCAATATCTACCGGCCCGGAGCGTTGACGCCGTCGGTGGTGATGTCGCTTGGCCTCGGGCTCGCGGTGCTGGTCACGATCACCCAGATCGACGGCAATCTGCGGCGGCAGTTCCTGGCGGCGCTGCCGGACCGCGCGCCGTCGTTCTATTTCATCGATATTCCCACCAACGAGGCCGGCCGCTTCGGCGAATTCCTCAAAAACACCGCGCCGGGATCAACCGTCGAGGACGTGCCGATGCTGCGCGGGCGCATCGTCTCGGCCCGCGGCGTCAAAGCAGAAGACCTCAAGCCCTCGACCGACAGCGAATGGGTGCTGCAGAGCGACCGCGGCCTGACCTATACCGGCGAAATCCCGAAGGGCTCGAAAGTGGTCGAAGGCCAATGGTGGGGCGCCGATTACAGCGGGCCGCCGCTGGTCTCGATGGACAAGAAGATCGCCGACGGCCTTGCCCTGAAGGGCGGCGACGAGATCGTCGTCAACGTGCTCGGCCGCGATATCCCGGCCACCATCGGCAATCTGCGCACCATCGACTGGCAGAGCCTCGGCATCAATTTCGTGCTGGTGTTCTCGCCCAATGCCTTCAAGGGTGCGCCGCACACCCATATCGCGACGCTGA
>JBAUUA010000338.1:0-4582 GCA_049582465.1 Bradyrhizobium sp.
GGATCAGCCAGAGGATCATCTAATCACTTTACCCAGTACTGCCCATGCAGCCTTGTTTACCAACGCGACGTCTTGATACCAAGCGGGTAGAACCCGACTTTGACATATATCAGACGTTGGTCAAAACAGCGACGGCGCGTCGGTCAACCCGCCGCGCCGTCTAGAGGATTTTATATCATTTCGCCAGATGCCGGGATTACCAGGCAAACGTGACGGAACCGCCGAGCAGGTGGACGTTGTAGTTGGGATTGTTCCCCGCCAACCATTGAACGTAGCCGGCCTGAGCCATGTTCATCCCGGCGGTGTACATGTAAGGCTGCATCGTGTCGTTATTCCAGTTTGCCACGCTGTTACGCTCCCAGGCGTAGCGGAGCTTGAGTGCGACCTCACCCTTCAAGCCAAGGCTGGTGACGAAATCCTGGTCCACGATGTATTTCGCAGTCGCATCGACCCGCTGGAAGGTAGTATTCACATCCGGGAACTGGCCAGGATTGGCGGTTGTGCCGATGAACGCCGGAAAGCCACCCGATTGCGGTCCGTTTCCGTTGGCAAAGAACAGCGGCTGGCTGTTGTTCCCCATCGACAGGGTGTAGCCCAGGTGCACGTCGAATTTCTGCGGGATGACCGCATAATTCACGCCAAAGATGAAGGTGTTCACGCGATCCTGAACATTCGCCGAATAAAGTTGCGCCGCCGTATAGGAAGTCAAACAGGCGGCCGCCGACGACGTGTAAGGGCAGAGCAAAGTGTTACCTGCCGACACGACGTTCTGGCTGCGCCGTTCGTTCATGTACGAAAACAGGAACGTGGCGTCGGGAGTGGCGACATAGGCCGCCTCGATTCCAGCGGCGTAAGATCGGTCGCTGGTCAGACCTTCCTGGTTTTGCGAGAAAATATACGTATCGTTCCTTACGTTGAAGGTCGGCGTGACCGTCAGATTGTTGAGCACCTTGACGTCGACGGAGAACTTGGCCTGGGCGCGGTCGCGGTCATCGAGGTAGAGTTGCCGGTAGTATGGCGAGTAATTGGTGGTGCCGTTGGGCATCCCCGCCGGGATGGTATTCGGAGTCGGTTTGCCCTGCCATTGGAACAGTCCGACATTACCGAGGTAATCATAATTTCCTGCGCGCCGCTCCGAGACGAGGGCACTTGCACGCGTCGTGATCCACGAGGTGGGCTTCCAGTCGGCATAAACCTTGCCGGAATTCTCGCCGGTGGAACTGGCGTCGGCGCGCGTGAAGTCATAGTGCTCATAGCCATAAGCGCCGCCGATATTCACTGAATTGACCGGCCTCCAGGTCGCCTCGGCGCCGGCATTCTGCTTGATATAGCCGAGCGACAGGGTGTTCACATTTCCATAGGTAGGATGATTGCACCCGCCAGACGCCGCGGGCAACGCAGTCGAGCACGCATCGGCGATGGCCCAATCGAAGACATTCAGCTCAGGTGTTTGATTGTCGTAATTGTAATAGCGGTAGCTGAGCTTCGTTTTCAGATCCGAGTTGATCTGGGTAGTGACGACGTTGTTGACTAGCAGCGTATTGATCGAGCCGTTCAGGCTTGTCACCCCGGTCCCAGCTTGAGTGCGGATCAACGCCGGAATGGTCGAAAGCGAAGCCCCCGGGAGCGTCCCGCCGCCAGGCGCGGCCAAGTTCAAAGCGTTGATGGAAAATGGCAGGAACGAATCGTTCTGCCGCATCCCGCTGTAAGCAACCGTTCCCATATATCGGCTGTTGAACGGCAGATCCGCGCCGAGCGTGCCCGTAACCCCGTTCATCTGATTGTTGGGCGGCGTCGACATCATCGCAAGGGGACCGGTTAGCGTACCATTCCCCGCACATGTAGTTGACGACACTGTAGTGCCGTTACAAAATGGATTCTGCACGGTATAGTTGTTGAAGTCGTCCTGATAGACCGAACCATTATAGCCGACGATCGCGTTGAATTTCTGGCCCCAGGCGGACGTGCCCGAGTATTCGCCGTTCACGCCGAAGTTCTGTGTCGTATCGGCGACTGGCTTGGCGACATCGACACGAGAACCGTTGTTTGTGCCCGTGAACAGCACGCCGTCGACCTGGCTTCCGGTCCTGCGCATGTTGGAGTAATTGGCCCTGATGTCCCAGTTGTCGGTCGGCGTGTAGCGATAATCCACGGCCGCCGTATCGCGCCGGATCCCAACATCGGTAGGGACAACATTCGAGTTGATGATGGTACTAATCGCGTTGGCTTTGGCTGAGGTGCCGTTTGGAATCGTTGAAAAACCCGCGCCTCCCGGCGCAGCAAAGATCTGGGCGCCGATGTTCGGATTAATCAGCGTCAGCGCGTTGCCGTTGGTGTTGAACAGCGTGCTGCCGCTGGTGCTGTAGACATGGGGCGTTTGGTCCCACATGAAGTTGAAGTACTGCTCGCCGGCCTTCGACAGGTAAGCGTCATAGCGCTGGTCGCTGTAGCCGACGTTCTTGCCCCAGGCGTCGATTTCGTAAAGGCCATCCTTGCTGCCGGCGGCGAAGTTGAAATCACCGAACGGCCCCGGCTTCACGGTGCTGTATTCGTAATACTTCGCAAGGCTGCCCTGGCCCTGAAAGATGTGCCCGCCATAGGTCGGATTATTGAGGAAACCCCGCCCGCCGACTTCCACGAAACCATGCGTCCACCAGGGGGTGTCGACGACGACAACCGCCGGAGCCTTGACCGGCATAACCGCGTCGGCCGCCAGCGCGCCGGGCATGACTGGCGCCATGCCGAGCAGGAGAGCCCCGGTTGCACATGAAAGAAGTACGCCAGATCGCGATTTCATTTTAGCCCCCCAGGGCAGTTAGTGGTCGTCTAATTCAATCGTCAGGGCAGTCGGTATTACCGGTGGAGCAGCGCTCCCGATGGGCTGTTGGTGCCGTGAATCTGGGTGTGACAGTTCATGCAGGCGCGTCCCATGGTGAGATAAGCGTTCGGACCTGTCGTGTTGGCGTGGCCCATGCCGTGACACTCGGCGCACAGCCGGGGCCGCGAAATCTTCAGCATGAACTCGTTGATCGAGCCGTGAGCCTCGTGACAATTCAGGCAATTCTCGCGAACCGGCGTGTGTTCGAACAGGAACGGTCCGCGCTTCTCGGCATGGCACTTGTAGCAAGTTTCATTGATGGTCGCCGTCTTCAGCAGGCTTTCGTTGGCCGTGCCGTGCGGATTGTGGCAGTCGGAGCAGACCATCTTGCCTTCGCGCAGCGGCATGTGCGACGAGCGCGCCATCTGTGCCCGCTTGTCCTTGTGGCACTGGAAGCAGGTCTCGGGCTCGTACACGGTCTTGAGCTGGAATTTCTGCGACACGCTGCGCATGATCGTGTGGCAATTGGTGCAGGCCACGTTGCGGACTTCGTGGATGCTGCCTGACCAGTAGGTGCGGTCGCCCTTTTCGTGGCAGGCGAGACAGATCGCGTTGTTGTCCTGAACGCTGCGCGACAGGTCGTCGACGCGGAACGAAATGATGCCGCCGACACCGCGGCCGCCGCCGAGCTTCACATGCTGCGAACCCGGTCCGTGACAGTTTTCGCACGCGAACTTGCCGGGCTGGGTCTTGCCGATGCGCCCCATCAGCGTCTTGGAGAACGATTCCTGATGGCCGGCGTGACAGGTCGCGCAGACCTTCTCGCCGACAAAATGCGCATCAACCGGCGGAGCGGACGACTTGGCGGGTGCCGCCACCGGGGGGGCGACAGGCGCCGGCTTGCCGTTACCGCGGAGGAATTCCTGCAGCGCATCGATGGCGTTATCTGCATCGGCGAGCTTCAGGCGGGGCGCTTGCGAGACAGACTGCCTGGCGCCGACGCGCTGGGCGAATTCGGCGAGCTCGGCGAAGACCGCATCGTCCTGCGAGGACGCGGTAGCCCTCTGTCCGGACGTCGCCGGTCCTGCCGTCTTCGATTCCACCGCAACCGTTTGGGCGAAGCCGGCAAGCGCGGAGAACGCGTCATCGCCGCGCGGGGCGGTTGCGGGCTTGGCTCCGTCGAGATCGAGCAGCGCGGCATAAACGCCCTGGCCCGAAGTCGGGAAGATGGGCTGGTCGGAGGTTATGACCCCGATCGCGAAGGCGGGCTGAATGAGCCCGAGCACCGCGCCGCCCACCAATGCCGACTTCAGAAGCGAGAGGAGCTTGGTGAGAGGCTGCGCATAACATGCCCTCGCATATTGTGCTGCCCTGTCGAAGTAGATCCCGGAACCGCCCAGCCTGCTCATCAAAAACGCCCCCGCGTTCAACTCTCGGTAGCTTTATCGTTCACTAATGTGTGAGCCTTCGACGCCACCCTCAGATATTGCTAAAAAGTCACAGTCCCGACATTTCGGCTGAAAAGCCGAAATGCCTGCTACTTTTTTTCCGTGTCGCTGGACTTTTCCGTGTCGCTCGACTCTTCCGGTTCTTTCGGAAGGTGATGCGCGATGCCCTTGTGGCAATCGATGCAGGTTGCTCCCGCCTTGATCGCTTCGGGCATGATATGAGCCGCTTCCGATTGCTTCTTCGGATCCATCGATTCGACCGCGTGGCAATTCCGGCATTCGCGCGAATCGGTGGATTTCATCGTGTCCCAGACAT
>JBAUUA010000339.1:0-10937 GCA_049582465.1 Bradyrhizobium sp.
GCGCCGAGCTGGGCCACGCCCAGCCCGGCTCCGTCATGGGGCGAGAGTTCGTCGAGCCCGCCGTCCAATGGCGGAGATGACGGCAACTAGGCGAACTCCCCGGGACTCCCGCGAGGGCTTCCGGAAGAACGCATTTCCAGGCCGCAGCGCCCGCCGCTGCGGCCTGTTTCGTTGCGGAAACCTCGTCACATTTGATTCGCGGGCCCTGGTAATGCCCGGCCGTCCCGTGGCCGAAATGTCGCCTGAACGACGCTCAAGTCCGTTCGAAATTGTTGTCGGAATGCAACACACACCGACAACCTTCGCTAGAAAGGCCGTAACGCCTAAAAAGGCGGCAGATGCTTGTCTTTTTTGCTTCACCGGAGGGATGCTGCGCTCCAAATTGTGATCACGTTATGGATTTCGCTGCAGTCGGTTATCGCTTGTCCCTGGGGGGGCGCCGGAATCGGACTGATCTTTCAAATGTGATGGGGATCGTCATGAAGAAAATGGTGTTGTTAGCAACGGCGCTGGCAATGGTATCGGGTTCTGCCTTTGCTGCGGATATGCCCGTGAAGGCGGTTAAGGCTCCGCCGCCTGCGGCATTCGATCCGTGGGATGTGGCCTTCGGCAGCGCAATCATGAACGATTACGTGTTCCGCGGCATCACCCAGTCCAACCACAAGCCGTCCGTCGCCGCCTATTTCGAGCCGCGCTACAACGTCACCAAGGACGTCCAGCTCTATATCGGCGTGTCGAGCGAGAGCATTTCCTTCCCGAACCGCGCGGCGGCTGAGGTCGACATCTACGGCGGTATCCGCCCGACCGTCGGCATGTTCGCCTTCGACTTCGGTGTCTGGGGCTACCTCTATCCGGGCGGACAGTGCTTCGGCGGCGTCGGACCGGGCACCACCAACAGCTGCGCCGCCTTCGGTCAGGGCACCGATTTCGGTCTCGGCGCCGGGCTTCCCATCAACGGCAACTTCGCCAAGCGGGATGCAAGCTTTTATGAAGGCTATGCCAAGGTCAACGTCACCATCAACGACCAGTGGCAGGTCGGCGCCAACGAGTACTACTCGCCGAACTTCGTGAATCTCGGCGCCTGGGGCGACTACGCTTCGCTCACCGCCAAGTGGACCGCGCCGAGCACCACGTTCGGCTCCAGCGGCGTCGGCATGTACATCTCCGGCGAGTTCGGCCGGCAGTGGCTCGGAACCTCGGATGCGTTCTACGGCACCACCACCGCTACCCGCTTCGGTGGACCGTTCCCGAACGGCATTCCGGAGCCCAGCTACAACACCTGGAATATCGGCGTCGGCTTCACCTACAAGGTGTTCACGCTCGATCTGCGCTACTCCGACACCAACCTCTCGAAGGGCAACTGTAACGCGCTTACCAGCGACTACAGCACCACCAATGCCAGCTCGGGCTTCGTGACCGCGATCAACCCCGGCAACGGCACGACCGCCTTCGGATCGAACTGGTGCGGCGCGACCGGCATCGTCAAGCTGTCGGCTGACCTGACCGCGATGACCAGCCTGAAGTAAACAAACCTTATCTCGACTACGGGGGGGGCGGCAGAGCGATCTGCCGCCCCTTTTGTTTTGCGGGGCTGCATGAGGCGGAATGGGCGACAGCTGGCGGCCGAAGCGATCCGCCGCAACGATCATCACAATGCGCTGGCCGGGATAGTTGCCGGCGCCGGTGCTGCGACCGCCGTCGGCGTCATGGAGTGGTCCTCGCTCGAATCGCACACGCCGCTGGCCATCATCCCGTTTGCGACGTCGATCGTCCTGGTGATCGGCTCGCCGCAGGTGGAGGCGGCACAGCCGCGCGCGCTGATAGGCGGGCATGTCGTGGCGACACTGGCCGGACTGGCAGTGCTTCATGCGACCGGACCGCAAGCCTGGGCGGCCGCCGCCGCGGTGGGGTTGGCCGTTCTGGCGATGTATCTCACCGGCACGTTCCATCCGCCGGCGGGGATCAATCCCCTGCTGGTGGTCTCCAATAACCTTTCATGGTCGTTTCTGTTCGTGCCGGTGCTAGCGGGCGCGCTGCTGCTGACGGCGTTTGCCATTGTCTGGCACCGATGGGTGCGCCGGCGGCCGTGGCCGCAACGCTGGCTGTAGCGAGGATGGCAGCGGGCGCGCGATTCCTGATTGACGCGTTTTCCCGACGCGAACCGGTTTCCACTTCGCTTGAAGACGCTCTACTGGAACGGGAAGACTTTTCTTCGGATCGTCATTCCGTTCTATCTTTCCGTTCTATCTTCTTGTTTGAGCGTGATCTCCGAGCAAACGCTTCGCGTTTGTCGAGGGAAAACCGGTTCCCACTTTTCCGGATCATGCTCTAGGGAACCTTGACGTCTTCCTTGCGGTTCTGCAGCGCAAACCGGTCGCCGTCGCGGCTCAGCACCACGTTGCGCTGGTGGAAGGCCTCCAGCGTCGAGCGATGGCCGATCGAAACGATGGTGGTGGCTGGCAATTTCTTCTCGATCAGTTTGTAGAGTGCCGCCTCCGAGGCTTCGTCGAGCGAGGCGGTCGCTTCATCGAGGAATAGATATTGCGGCTCATGCAGCAAGGCGCGGGCAAGGCCAAGACGTTGCTGTTCGCCCAGCGAGAGCATGCGATTCCAGTGCGCTTCCTCGTCCAGCCTTGCTGCGAACTGGGGCAGGCCCACCGCGATCACGGCATCCCTGACCCGATCCGAACTGAACGCGCTGGGCTCTGCGGGATAAACGATTGCAGCCTTCAGCGAACCGATCGGGAAATACGGCCGCTGCGGCAACATCATCAGGGTGGCCCTTGAGGGAATCGCGATCGAGCCGCGGCCGAATGGCCAGATGCCTGCGATGGCGCGGAACAGGGTCGATTTGCCCGCGCCGGATGGACCGGTGACCAGCGTGCGTTCATTGGCGTTGATGCTGAAGCTGTCGGCCGCGACCAGCGGCGTTCCGTTGGGCAGGCTGACCAGAAGCTGTTCCAAGTCGATGTTGTCGCTGCCGGTCGACGACACGACGTCGATCGAACCGGGACTGGCCAAATGTGCCGCCGCGCTTTCGATCGCCGTCTCGAACCCGTCCAGACGGGCGACCACCGCGCGCCACTCGGCCAGCGACCGGTAAATGGACACGAAAAACGACAGCGCCTTCTGCACGCTGCCGAATGCCGAGGCGGTCTGCATCAGGCCGCCGAGCTGAATCTTGCCGGCGAAGTAGGCCGGCGTCACCAGCACGAAGGGAAAAATCACCGCGGCCTGCGCATAACTCGAGGTGAACGCCGTCAGCCGCTTGGTCCGGCTCATGATGGCGTACCAGTTGTCGACGACGCGACCGAAGCGGTGCGACAGCCGCCCGCGCTCGGCGGTTTCGCCCTGCAGCAATGCGATCTGCTCGGAGTTCTCGCGCACCCGGACGAGGTTGAAGCGGAAGTCGGCTTCGAGGCGCTGCTGCGAGAAATCGAGATGGACCAGCGGCGATCCGATCCAGTGCGTCAGAACGGTGCCGAACACCGCGTAGATCAGCGCGCCCCAGACGAGGTAGCCGGGGATTTCGAATGCGTTGCCGAAAATGTGCAAGGGAGCCGTAGCCGAGAGACCCCAGAGAATGACGACGAAAGAGGCCAGCGATACGACCGAGCTGAGCAGGCCGACGGTGATACCCAGCGTCGACTCGACGAACATCTTGACGTCATCGGTGATGCGCTGGTCCGGATTGTCGGCGGCATCGCCCTTGAGCTGCATCCGGTAGTGATTGGCATTGTGCAGCCATTCACCGAGGTAGTGGGTGGTCATCCAGCGGCGCCAGCGGATCTGCAGCCATTGATTGAGATAGAGGTCATAGACGCTGAGCGCGACGTTGACCGTTGCCAGCACGGTAAAGACGCCGAGCTCCCAGACGAACGTGTCCCAGTTCTTCTCCTGCAGCGCGTTATAGAAGCGATTGTACCACTGGTTTACGAGGACATCGATCGCAACCAGCGCAAGCTCGACCACGATCAACGTCGCGAGCAGCGTCAGGCCGGCCAGTCTGTCCTCGGAGCGAAAGTAAGGGACGGCGATCCGCCATACGGTGGCGAGCGTCGAACGGGTGTTGTTCACAGATTGCCGTCTCCAGCGGAATGGCTTCAAGGACCTGAAAAAATGGGAGAATTTCGGATATTAGACTAAAGTCGTAGATTTCGTCATCCGCGTTCGCTTGTCCCGGCCTCCGAGTCAACCCTAGCATGGTATAACGGCGAGGGACCGGGGGGCTTCCACACTTCGCGAGGTTGTGAGCGGATTTCGGCACTGCCCAAATTCGCGCCCCGATTTCGCGTATTGCCAAGATACTCCGATCACTGCGCCAAGCATGCCTGACCTTCCACGCTGGTCGGCTGCCGGGGACATGCGTGGGGAGGAAGTGCAATGTGGAACCAGATTTATAATCCGCTCAACAATGCGGCGCTTTCGACGATCGCCGCCGCGATTCCGGTGGTCACGCTTCTGGTGTTGATCGCCAGCGGCAAGGTCAAGGCTCACATCGCGGCCATCGTTGCCGTGGTCCTGACCAACCTGATTGCGATCTTCATCTTCACGATGCCGGCAAACATGTCGATTCGCGCGACGCTGCTGGGTGTCGTGGCGGGATTCTTCCCGATCGGCTGGATCGTGCTGAACGTCATCTTTCTCTACCAGATCACGGTTGCGACCGGTCAATTCGAACTGTTGAAGCGGGCGGTCGGTGGCGTCACCGAGGACCGCCGCCTGCAACTGCTGCTGATCGCCTTTTCGTTCGGCGCGTTCTTCGAAGGAGCCTCGGGCTTCGGTACGCCGGTCGCCGTCACCGGGTCGGTGCTGATTGGCCTCGGCTTCTCGCCACTGGCGGCGTCCGGTCTGTCGCTGATCGCCAATACGGCGCCGGTTGCTTACGGCGCGCTCGGCACGCCGATTGCGGGATTGGCGCAAGTCACCGGGCTCGATCCGTATGTCCTGGGTGCGATGGTCGGACGGCAGCTGCCGGTGTTCTCGCTGATCGTGCCGTTCTGGGTGGTGTGGGCGTTCGCCGGCTGGAAGGGCATGAAGGACATCTGGCCCGCCGTTCTGCTTACCGGCGTATCGTTCGCGGTCCCGCAATTCGTGATCTCGAACTACATCAATCCCTGGATCGTCGATATCGGGGCTTCGCTGATCTCGATGGGCTGCCTCATCCTGTTCCTGAAGGTCTGGCAGCCGAAGCAGCTCTGGCTGTCGCCGGCGCTGCGCGGCAGGGATGAATCGGCAGCCACCATGGCCGCGGCAAAGCCGATGGACAAGACGCCGCTGACTCAGGGCCAACTCTGGAGCGCGCTGTTGCCATGGATCATCGTCTGCATCGTGATGCTGGTCTGGGGCAACGGGGCCTTCAAGACCTGGGCGAACGCGAACTTCGTCTGGAACTACCCGGTTCCCGAACTGCACAACATGATCAACAAGGTGCCGCCGGTCGCGGCGAAGCCGACGCCGGAAGGCGCGGTCTTCGGCTTCACCTATCTGTCGTTCACCGGCACCGGCATGCTGATCGCCGCGATCATTGCCGGCTTTCTGGCGGGCTTTTCCCCGGTTCGGATGCTCCGGGAGTATGGCCGCACCATCAGGCTGTGCGCGATCTCGCTGATCACGATTTCGGCGATGCTGGCGATCGGCACGCTGACGCGGCTGTCGGGCGTCGATGCGACGCTGGGTCTGGCCTTCGCCGCGACCGGTGTGCTGTATCCCTTCTTCGGCACGCTGCTCGGCTGGCTGGGCGTGGCGCTGACCGGATCGGATACGGCGTCCAACATCCTGTTCGGCAACCTGCAGAAGATCACTTCGCAGCAGCTTGGCATCTCGCCGATCCTGATGGCCGCGGCCAACTCCTCCGGCGGCGTGATGGGCAAGATGATCGACGCGCAGTCGATCGTCGTCGCCTCCACCGCCACCAACTGGTATGGGCATGAAGGCACGATCCTGCGTTTCGTGTTCAAGCATTCGATCGCGCTGGCGTGTCTCGTCGGCCTGTTCGTGATGCTGCAGGCCTATGTTTATCCGTTCACAGCGATGGTCCTGAAATAGCGAGCCGGTCCGGATCGCACGAAAAATCCCCGCGGTCGATCGACCGCGGGGATTTGCTTTTGGAGCGAAAATTTTTGTGGCGGCCAATCTGGTCAATGTCACGCTTAGCCCTTAGAACAGCGCGCCGGGACAGTTCGAGGGTTGCATGTTTTCAATGACAGGTCTTGTGGGGCGCGCCGCAATCGTGCTGGTGCTCGTGGCTGGTGCCTTTCATTCCATCCCGGCTTGCGCGCAGGATGAGTTTCCCTTCGGGATGGCGATGACGCTGGACGTGGCGCGCCAGCCCGGATCGAAGCGCGTGCCCAACATGGAGATCGGCGACAACGGCGAGGTGGTGCTGGAACTGTGGTGCAAGGGCGGCAAGGGCCAGTTCTCAGTGGCGGGCAATACGGTGATCTTTGTCGCCGGCCAGATCGAGGATCGCGCCTGTCCGCCGGCCAAGGCGCAGGCCGACGACGAACTGGTCGCGGCGTTGAGCGATGCAGGCACCTGGAAGCGGCAGGGCGATTTTGTCAGCTTCATCGGGTCGAAGACACTGCGCTTCCTTCTCGACACCAACTGAGGTTTTTCAACCTCGCCCGGCCGTGCGGAGCGCGCGGGCTATTTCCAGGCCGATTTGTCGGCGTCCCAGCGCTGGCCCTTGAATTCCTTCGCCAGCGCCTCGACCGAGCCGTTGTCTTCCTTCTGGTCGCCTTCCTCGTCGCTGCTGGAGTCCTCGGCCAGCGCGAGTTTGGCGCCCGCCGATTCGTCCGCCGTCGTAATCACGGGATTGCTGATCCACAGCATCAGCTTGTCGGAGCCGCCGGGCTTGTCCGGAAAAACCAGCGCCGTGATTTCGACCGTCTCGGTGAGGTCGAGCGCGGAATATAGCTGGCTCGGCCGCTTCAACGTCAATTTCAACGTGCCGGTGTTGGTGCTCCAGGCCGTCGACGACGATTTTGCGGCCAGCGTCCTGGTCAGGACGCCGGCGATCGCGGCGGCGAGCTTGTCCTTGTTGATCTTGTCACCGTCGCGCCAGTCGGCGGCGGAAAAGCGGATCGTGCGATCCATGTCGACGATACCGGTGGTCCAGCCGGCGGCGACCACGCCCGGCTGCGACTTGAATTTCGTAATCAGCGCTGCGGCGCGATCCGGATCCGTGGACATGCTGATGGTCTGTTCGCCGGCGCGCAGCGCATCGCAGGTGACGGGCAGGCTGCTGAGGGCAATTTCCACCGGCTGCCCCTTCAGCGCCTTGAGGAAATCCACCGCCGCGTCCAGCTTTACCCTGACGCCGATCGATTCCGGAGACACTTCGCTGAAATCCTTCGGTGCCGGCGTGATGCCGTCATCGACGGTCTGGTTTTCCTTGAATTCCTTTTCGCTGAGATCGGAATTGTCCGACGAGGCGACTTCGGTCACGGTCGTGCCGATGCTGATCTGCCCCTTGAACTCGAAAGTGTCGCCGGTCGGCTTGCGCACCAGCTTCACCGCGACCGGCAGCTTGCCGCCGAGGGTCTGCGCGGTGCCGGTCAACGTCTGACCGTTGACCGCGAGATCGGCGACGAAGCGGTCCTTGCGGTCGGAGCCCTTCTCGGCCGGATAGCAGACGTCGAGCACCGCCGAAGTGACATTCTTGCCCTGCCGGTTCTCCTTGAGGATGACGTCGGCGTTGCCGTCCATTAGGCCGTCGATGGCCGTGAAATATCTTGTTTCGTTCGGGTTGGCGGGCTTGGTCGAGAGCTTGATCTGAGCGAAGGAAAGATCCGGCGAGGCCGTCATCAGACCGAGCAGGCAGAGCAGAAGCGCGCGCATATCCAGTTCCTCGACAGCCAGAATCGGCCGCTAACGTAGAGCTTTTTGGCCAAAAAAGAAGGCCGCCGGGAGGCGGCCTTCGTCGGTCGATGATGTCGGTGCCCGGGTAGTTTTAGAAGCCCATTCCGCCCATGCCACCCATGCCGCCACCGCCGCCGGGCATCGCCGGCGCCGGTTCCTTCGGCAGTTCGGCGACCATGGCTTCGGTCGTCACCAGCAGCGCGGCCACGGAGGCGGCGTCCTGCAGCGCGGTGCGCACCACCTTGGCCGGGTCGATGATGCCCTTGTCCACCATGTCGACATACTCTTCGGTCTGGGCGTCGAAGCCGAACGTCTCCGACTTGTCCTCGAGGATCCTGCCGACCACGATCGAGCCCTCGACCCCGGCATTCTCCGAGATCTGGCGGACCGGCGCTTCCAGCGCCTTCAGAACGATGTTGATGCCGGCCTGCACGTCGGGGTTTTCGTTGTGGATGCGGCCGACCGCCTTCTTGGCGCGCAGCAGCGCCACGCCCCCGCCCGGCACGATGCCTTCCTGCACCGCCGCGCGGGTGGCGTTGAGCGCGTCCTCGACGCGATCCTTCTTTTCCTTGACCTCGATCTCGGTCGCGCCGCCGACGCGGATGACCGCGACGCCGCCGGCGAGCTTGGCAAGCCGCTCCTGCAGCTTCTCGCGGTCGTAGTCCGAGGTGGTCTCCTCGATCTGCGCCTTGATCTGGCCGACCCGGGACTCGATGTCCTTTTTCTTGCCGGCGCCCTTGACGATGGTGGTGTTTTCCTTGTCGATCACGACCTTGCCGGCGCGGCCAAGCATGTTGATCGTCACGCTTTCGAGCTTCATGCCGAGTTCATCCGAGATCAGCTGGCCGCCGGTCAGGATCGCGATGTCTTCCAGCATCGCCTTGCGGCGGTCGCCGAAGCCCGGCGCCTTGACGGCGGCGACTTTCAGGCCCCCGCGCAGACGGTTGACCACCAGCGTCGCCAGGGCCTCGCCCTCGACGTCTTCGGCGATGATCAGCAGCGGGCGGCCCGACTGCACCACGGCTTCCAGCACTGGCAGCATCGACTGCAGGCCGGACAGTTTCTTCTCGTGCAACAGCACGTAGACGTCTTCCAGCTCGGCGGTCATCTTCTCGGCGTTGGTGATGAAATAGGGGCTGAGATAGCCGCGGTCGAATTTCATGCCCTCGACGATGTCGACTTCGGTCTGGAGCGACTTGTTCTCCTCGACGGTGATGACGCCCTCATTGCCGACCTTCTGCATCGCCTGCGCGATCATCTTGCCGATTGCGGCGTCGCCGTTGGCGGAGATAGTGCCGATCTGGGCGACTTCGGACGAGGAGGCGACCGGCTTGGCGCGCTTCTGGATATCCTTGACCACGGCGTGCACCGCGATCTCGATGCCGCGCTTCAGATCCATCGGGTTCATGCCGGCGGCAACCGACTTGGCGCCCTCCCGCACGATCGCCTGGGCCAGCACGGTGGCGGTGGTGGTGCCGTCGCCGGCCGTGTCGTTGGTCTTGGAGGCGACTTCGCGCAACATCTGCGCGCCCATGTTCTCGAACTTGTCCTCGAGCTCGATTTCCTTGGCGACGGTGACGCCGTCCTTGGTGATGCGGGGCGCGCCGAAGCTCTTTTCGATCACGACATTGCGGCCCTTGGGCCCCAGCGTCACCTTCACCGCGTTGGCGAGAATGTCGACGCCGCGCAGCATGCGGTCGCGCGCGTCTCCGGAAAATTTTACGTCCTTGGCAGCCATTTGAATTACTCCTGATGAAACGGATGGGGTCGTTCGCCGCGCGCTGTCTTCGTCATGGCCGGTCGCCGGTTCCCGACCAGGTCGGGGACGAGCGCCCGCACATGACGGCTGGCGTGCTGCGGCGCTTTCGGTTATCTCAGGCGAGCACGCCCATGATGTCGCTCTCCTTCATGATCAGGAGCTCTTCGCCGTCGAGCTTGATCTCGGTGCCCGACCACTTGCCGAACAGCACTCGGTCGCCGACCTTCAGGTCGATCGGGATCAGCTTGCCGCTTTCGTCACGGCCGCCGGGCCCGACCGCGGTGATTTCACCCTGCGAGGGCTTTTCCTTGGCGCTGTCCGGAATGATGATGCCGCCCTTGGTCTTTTCTTCGGCGTCGATACGTTTGACCACGACGCGGTCATGCAGCGGACGAAATTTGGATTTAGCCATGACGGTTCCTCTTGCAGGGCTGGGTGTTCGGATCTGGTGCGGACCGGAATACGGGCGTTTTCGACACCGCCAGAGGGACAAAATAGCCCGCATCCCTTAGCAATCGCGCTCTCGGAGTGCTAATTGTGCGGCCGGGAATATGGCTTGACGCGGTTCCTGTCAAGCAAAGGGGAGTTAATCCGATGGTGAGGCCGATATAGGATGGTTGAGGAAACCAAACCGGAGCGCCAGCGTCGTTTAGCCGACGTCATTGCTCCGACAACAGTTTTGCGCTTGGCTGCGGGACAGGTGCGGCCACGAATTTTTTCTCGGGGGAATGCCATGTTCAGGTCAATTAGCGCGCGGACGGTTGCCAATCTGGGAATGGCCTCTGCGCTTGCGTTGTTCCTGGGCGCCTGCGGAAGCTTCAGCCTGCCGTCCCTGTCGTCGTCTCCCGAGCCGGCCCCGGAGCCGGGCGCGGGGCCGGAAATGCCGGCGACCATTCGCGCGGACGAGATCGTCGGCCGCTGGGGTCTTGCCTCCTACCAGAATCCCGCCGACCGCGCGCGCACCGAAGCCGCCGCGAAGGCGCAATGCAAACAGCCCTATGTGATCGGGGCCGGCACCACCGGCGGGGTCATCATGCATTTGGCCGACCAGGCGACGCCGCAGGAACTGCGCCTCAAGGGTTCACCGGGCGGCAAGAACTATATCGGCCCGCCCGGCCCGGCTGGCGGCGAGCAGGACCGCGAGATCGTCTCGTTCGACGGACGGGTTCTGATCACCCGCTTCACCGACAAGGACGCCGCGACCCGCTACGGCAACATGGTTTATGTCCGCTGCTCGCCGCGCGCCTGAGCGTTAGCCCTTTCCCCCGTCCTTCGTGAGCGAAGCGAAACGACGAAGCGGTTCGTCATTCCCGGT
>JBAUUA010000340.1:0-2957 GCA_049582465.1 Bradyrhizobium sp.
CCTTCGTCGAGATAGGCAATTTCCACGTCGCCGTTATGAAAACTCGGCATCTGGTATTCCCTGAGTTTTGGGAGATTGAAGGCTAGCCGCCGGCGCGCGGCATCGCCACGGCCGATTTGGCCGCGGCCATCTGCGCCCGCAGCCGCCGCGACTTCTTGGCGTCCAGCCACGACTGGGTCAGCCGCTCGGTGGTGGCCTTGATCGACGACAGCAGGCCGAACAGCGCAAACAGTGCGCCGAACACCCACAGCGTGAGGTCGAAGGCGCCCGCCGCCAGCAGCAGCGCGCCGCGGCCGAACATTTTCAGCATGGCGCGAGTCTGGCCGCCCTTGGATTCCGCGAGCCGCGCGGCGCGCGCGACATCCTTCGGATTCTCGGCGATTTTGAGGGTGTCCTGCGCGGCGCGGATGCCGGCCTTTTCGCCGACGCGGCCGACATCCTTGGCAAGCCGCACCAGCGCGCCGGCCTTCTCGGCGCGAAACGCAGCCTTGATCGCCGTCATTGTCTGGCCCGGCCGCAGCACCGAGCCTGATGCGACCGCGTTCTGCAGCATCGGCCCATCGACCACCTCGCGCGCGGAGCGGCCGGCCCATTCGGTGAGCCCCTCGCCCAGCCGGCCGACCTTGCGGGCATCCTTGACCATCGTCAGCCCGGCGCGCACCGGCGCCACGCCGCCGACGGAGACATAAGTCGCTGCGGTCACCGCAAGCCCCGCGGCGGCAAGACCGAGCACCAGCCGGTCGGTATCCTCGCCCATCGCCAGATGCTTGCCTTCGCGCACGACATCGCGGATGTCGCCGAACACGAAGAGATCGCCGGCCACCGTGCCCGACAGGCTCGCGACATCGTCGGCGTTGCCGGTGACGAGGCCCGAGGCAAAACGGCTGGCGAAATGCGACGAGGAATTTGCTTCCGTGACGGCGGCGCTCACCCGCTGCGACAGCTCGTCGCTCAGGGGGATATTCTTCTCGCGGGCGAGTTCGACGAAACTGCTGGCAAGGTCGGCATCACCGGCGGCCAGCGCAGCCTCGATGCTCTGCGTCACCACGTCCTTGTTATTTCGTAGCGCAGAATTGAACTGGAGATCGGCGAGTTGGGCGGGGTCGTCCTGCGCGGCCAGAATGGCGCCCGCTTCGTGGGCATGCGGCCACAACAGCACGCACGCGGCCGCGCACGCTGTCATACCCGTCACCGCCGAACCGATCCGCAGCCATTTCATCAAAAAACCGGTGCCTCCCGTTACCTCAAGAAATGGTGTGCCGCTTTTAAGACACAACGGCCCCGACGAAAGAAGGGCTTTTCGGGGACAACAATATTGTGTCGAATTTGCATGAGCAGATCGGCGTTCGGGGCACTAGGAATCACCAGTTCCCGCCAGTATGGTGCGCAGCACAATCCTGCTGCAGCCTGTTGCTTGTGTCCGGCTCGACTGCCACCCAAGGTGAAGATTATGTCCGACCATGTCGTTCCGCACTTCCACAAAGATGCCGGCGTCTCGGTGATCGAGATCGGCTCGCAGGAGTTCATGTGCGTCGGCGCCAATCCGCCTTTCGACCATCCCCATGTGTTCCTCGATCTCGGCAACGACAACGAGATCATCTGCCCCTATTGCTCGACGCTGTACCGCTACGCCGCCGATCTCAAGCCCGGCGAGGCCCGGCCGCCCGAATGCGTCGTGAAGGATAAAGCCGCCTGATCGGGCGGTGGCGGCGTCACGCACCGTCTTCATCGCAGGCGCCGGAATCGGGGGATTGACGGCCTCGCTGGCGCTTGCGGCAAAGGGTTTTCGCGTCGTCATCCTGGAGAAGGCCGAACGGCTCGAGGAAGTCGGCGCCGGCCTGCAGCTTTCGCCCAATGCCAGCCGCGTGCTCTGCGATCTCGGCGTGCAGGACGCGCTTGCCGGGCGCGCGGTCATCCCCGAGGCCATCAGCCTGATGAGCGCGCGCCGCGGCGGCGAAGTCATCCGCCTGCCGCTCGGCGAGGCCGCCACAACTGCTGCCGGCGCGCCCTATTGGGTGGTGCATCGCGCCGATTTGCAGGAGGCGCTGCGGGTGAAAGTCGGACAACATCCTGACGTCGAGCTGCGGCTCGGCTGCCAGTTCGAGGACACCGCCGCCCACGCCAAGGGCCTGACCGTGGTCAGCCGCGCCGGCTTGAGCCGGCAGCAGGACTTGGCGCTGGCCCTGATCGGCGCCGACGGCATCTGGTCGACCGTACGCCAGCATCTGTTTCCCGAGGTGCAGCCGCGCTTCTCCGGGCTGATCGCCTGGCGCGGAACGCTGGAGGCCACCCAGCTGCCGCGCGAATATGCCTCGCGGCGGGTGCAGCTCTGGATGGGCCCGAACGCGCATCTCGTCGCCTATCCGATCGCGGGCGCGCGCCGGATCAACATGGTCGCGGTGGTGCCGGGAACCTGGAACCGGCCGGGCTGGAGCGCGCCGGCCGACGGCAACGAGCTGAAAAGCATTTTTGCCGCGCCGGCCTGGCCGGGCCCGGCGCGGATGATGATCGGCGCCGTCGATACCTGGAAGAAATTCGCACTGTTCACGCTGCCCGAGGGCCACGATTGGACCGAGGGCGCCATCGCGCTGTTGGGAGACGCCGCCCACGCCATGCTGCCGTTCGCCGCGCAAGGCGCCGGCATGGCGATCGAGGATGCGGCGGTGCTCGCCAAATGCCTGAGCGAAGCGGCCGGCGAAAACGGCGCCGGCATCCCCGCGGCCTTGCAGCGCTACGCGCAATTGCGCCGCGCACGGGTGGCGCGGGTGCAGCGCGCGGCACGCCGCAACGGCAGGATCTATCATCTCACCGGTCCCATGGCGCTGGCACGCGATTTCGCGATCAGGGCGATGGGCGCAAGGCAGATGCTGGCGCGGCAGGACTGGATTTATGACTGGCGGGTGTGAGCGGGATGGCACCTTTCTCACCGCCGTCCCTGCGAAAGCAGGACGACTAGT
>JBAUUA010000341.1:0-4944 GCA_049582465.1 Bradyrhizobium sp.
AGATTCACGCCGCGCTGCTGCGGGTTTCGGCGGGCCGGATCGAGACGCCGCTGGAACCGGCCAAGCCGGCCGTGTCCGTGAAGAAATCGATGACCCCCGATTATCTGGTGTGTCTCGAGGACGGCAAACGCTTCAAATCGCTCAAGCGTCATCTGCGCACGCAATACAACATGACGCCGGAACAATACCGGGACAAATGGGGCCTACCCGCCGATTACCCGATGGTTGCGCCGAACTATGCGGTGGCGCGCTCGGATCTCGCCAAGAAAATGGGGCTCGGCCAGCAGCGGCAGCGGCGGAAATAACCGGGAAGGTTCAGGCGCTGAGCGCTTCCGAGGGGTCGTCGCGGCCGACGAGTTTGGAATATTCCGAGATCGGATGGGGCCGCCCCATCAAATAACCCTGCACTTCGTCGCAGGACTCTGTGGCAAGAAAATCGAGCTGGGCCTTGGTCTCGACGCCTTCCGCCAGCACCGGCAGATTGAGCCCGTGGGCGAGCCCGATCACCCCGCGCACGATGGCCGCCGACTGCGGATTGTTCTTCACCTTCGATATGAACGACTGATCGATCTTGATCTTGTCGAACGGGAACGACTGCAGATAGGACAGCGACGAATATCCGGTGCCGAAATCGTCCATGGCGATGCGAACGCCAAGCGTCTTGAGGCGCCGCAGGATCGAGACGCCGCGCGAGAAATCCTCGACCAGCACGCCCTCGGTGATTTCGAGTTCCAGCCGCGTCGGCGCCAGGCCGGTTTCCAGCAAGGTCGAATGCACCAGTCCCGCAAGGTCGCCGTGCAGGAACTGGACCGGCGACAGATTGACCGCGATCTGGAGCGGGTGCGGCCATGACGCCGCTTCGCGACATGCCTCGCGGAGCACCCATTCGCCGATCTGCATGATGAGGCCGCTTTCCTCGGCAACCGGAATGAAGGTCCCCGGTGAAACCATGCCGCGCTGCGGATTGTGCCAGCGCACCAATGCCTCGAACCCGATGACCTCGCCGTCGATCTTCGACAGCGGCTGATAGTGGAGACAGAGCTCGTTCCGCTCGATGGCGAAGCCGAGTTCGTGCTGAATGGCGCGCCGCTCGCGCAGCCGGTTGTCCATTTCGATTTCGAAGAAGCGCGTCACGCCGCGGCCGGCAGCCTTGGCACGGGTGAGTGCGGCGTCGGCATTGTTGAGCAGTGTCGTCGCGTCGGACCCGTCGGCCGGAAAGATGGCAATGCCGATGCTGAGGCCGATATGAAGATGCCTGCCATTCAGTTCCAGATCGGTTGCGACCGCCGCGTGAAGCCGTTCCGCGAGGACTTCGGCGAGCGCCGGTTGATCGCCGTTCGGCGTGACGAGGATGAACTCGTCGCCTCCAATCCGCGCCAGATAGGCCTCGCCGGCCAGAACGTGGAGTTGCCGCGCAAGCTCGCGAAGCACGCCGTCACCGACCGCATGGCCGAACACGTCGTTGACCTCCTTGAAGCGGTCGAGGTCGATGCTCAGCACGGCGAACGATTCCTCGCCCGCCTTTGCGGTGTCGATCCTGCCGGTGAGATGCTCCACGAAAGCGGCGCGATTGGGCAAATCCGTCAGGGTGTCATGGTTCGCCAGATGCTGGATGCGGGCTTCCGCCTGCTTGCGCTCGGTAATGTCCTCGGAGAGGCTGAGCAGATAGCGTTGTTCGCCGGTCTCGTCCGGTATCGAAAGATTCCGGGTGGTCAGGATGCGCGTACCGTTGTGAGGGGTCTGAACGACGTGCTCGTCGATGGTTTGCAGCTCTCGGGAGCGCAAGGCCTCGCCGGCGAGCGGAAACAGGTCGTTGACGGTTTCCTGTCCGGATTGATCATGGGTGCTTCTGCCGATCAGGTCGCCGCGTGCGATGCCGAAAATGGCTTCGGCGGTCCGGTTGATCAGGACAAAGCAGCGGTCGCGCGCGTCCTTGACGGCGACCGACACAGGCATGTTCTCGATGATGCTGTCGAGAAAGTTCTGGGTGCGGCCGAGTTTTGCAGAGGACGCATTGAGCGCCTCCAGCTGACGGAAATGCATCAGCGAAATCGTCAGGCCGGCGAATGCCAGTGCGAGGAAGAGGCCGAGGCCGATGCCGGCGCTCTGCCACGTCACGGTGCGCAGAAACGGCGAGATCGGCACGTCGATCACGAACGCGCCGATGACGTCGCCGAGATGCCACTGCACCTTGTTGGGCTGGAGCGCATTATGACAGTTAACGCAGCTCTGTTCGTGCGCCACGGTAGGATAGACCGTGCGGAACATTCGCTCGCCCTTGACGTCGAGCAACTCCGATACCGGCTTCGGGTTTGGCGTCGACGCGATGGTCTCGATCGTGAGGGCCATCTGGACGTCCGTTGGCGGCGTCTTGATTTCCCGTCCGGGGCGGCCGACGGAGGCCAGGTGAAAATCGGAACTGTCGCCGTTCTGCTTGTTGAAAGCCTCGATGGCGTGGGCCCGGAACGACGCCGGAACCGGCGCGTCTTGTCTGAATTGCGATCGGACCGCCGAGTAGTTGGTGACAAAGGCATCCACCAGCTGGAGCGCGACGATCTTTTCGCGGCTCTTGTGCTCCTTGAACCAGTCCAGGCTGAAATAATAGAAGCCGTAGCCGACTGTCACCGAAAGTACGGCGCAAAGGCCCAGATGCAGCATGAAGCCGCGACCGGAACGCGACCGCATGAAGCGCCAGACCGGGGGAAGCTCACTCATCCGCCAACTCTCAGTTTTGCCGGCGGATGATGCGATAAATGCCTTAAAAACAGATGACCTGACATCGTCAGGTTGTCTCAAGGTCTTAACACCTTTAAATGGTTGCCGATCACGGCGCCGTGATCGCGGACCAATCGACCTGAGTTCAAGGCTCAGGAGGCGGCGGCAAGCGCCTCGCGGGCGTCGGTCCGGATCCGCTCGACCATGGCGCGCAGACCGTTGGAACGCTGCGGCGTCAGGTGTTCGCGGAACCCGAATTCGTCGAACAGCGCAATCGCATCGGTGCGGAGAATTTCCTGCGGCGCGAGGCCGGAATACAATGTCAGCAGGATCGCGATCAATCCGCGCACGATATGGGCGTCGCTGTCGCCGAGGTATTTCAGCAGCGGTTCGCCGGCGCTGCCGCGCTCGACATGCCTGGAGAGCCAGACCTGGCTGGCGCAGCCCTGCACCTTGTTGGCCTGGGAATGCTCGGCTTCCGGCATGGGATCGAGCGTGCGGCCGAGTTCGATGACGTACCGGTAGCGGTCGTCCCAATCGTCCAGCAGCGCAAAATTGTCCCTGATTTCGTCGATCGTCATCTGGTCCCGCGCTCAATCCCCATAGTCCTATATAGGACGGCAGAGGATCGAAAGCGATATTGTCCGGTCAAAAAGCAGAATAGTTCCGTGCCGGCTTTGACGCTAGGGCACGCCGCGCCATTCGGCCTGCAGATCATCCGGCGTCAGGGTGTCGCGGGCAGCCGCATCCGCATGGTCGATGCTGCCGATCGAGCCGGTATGGTCGGGCGCACGCTTGTCGGTGATGATCTGGTACAGCTTGCGCGCGCCCTCCTGGGCGCGGTGGCCGATCACGGTCGCGGCCTGGCCGCCCACTTCACATGCGGCCGGCTGACGCTTGCAGAACTGACTCATGTCCGACACCGCGGCCGTCGCCGCCGACACGGCTTCGGATGCCCTGACCTGCGGCAGCTTGTCCGATTCAGGTGTTTTCTCTCTTGGCAGCAGCACGAGCACCAGCCCGAGCCAGAATGCCATGCGAAGCAGAAAGAACATCTCGCGATCCCGGTCGTCTTCTTGGTTCCGTTGCGGTTGATCTCGCAATCATTGTCTGACTAACAGCGGTCGATAAATCGCAAGTGTTTGTCTTGAGTTTAAATCGCCGAAAATTCGCGAGAAATCCGAATCATTCGATTCGGTGTAAATTTTCGATTGATGGCGATTTTCGGCAAAATGACGGGCGCGGCGGCCTCGCTACAATTTCGAAACCATACCGGGTGGATGCTGGAAACCCGACGTTCACCATTTACGTCGAATGAACACGGCGCGCTTCGTAAAAAATCCGCGAACCCACGTTGTTCGAGGACGCGCCGGTCGAGCCTTAGCGTTCGCTTAATGTCGCTCTGACACGGTGGCCCAACGATAAGGGGGCGTTCCGGCCCGTCTGTTTGACGATTTGAGCCGAAGCGCGAGAGCCGTGACCGTTTTGAGTATTGTCCAGGATTGCCTCGATGCGCTTTTGCATCCGTCCGCGCGCTACGACGCGCTGACGAGCGCGCGCCATCGCGCCTTCATGGCGCCGCGTCTGCTCGGAAGCCTGGTGGCGTTCGCGGCATTTCCGGTCTATCTGGCGCTGCGCGGCGCGCCGAGCGCGCTCGAGGTCGCAGCCTTCGCCTGGTTGATCGCGCCGATCCTGCTGTCGTGGTTCCTCTCCCGCACCGGGCGTTACGAGGGCGCCCATGTGCTGTCGTCGCTGGCGCTGTCGGGTCTCGTCATGACGCTGGCTGCGACCACCGGCGGCATCGAATCCTTTGCCGCGGTCTGGCTGATCGTGGTTCCGCTCGAGGCGGCGCTCTCGGCGTCGCGCCGCGTGGTCGTATTTGCCTCCGCGCTGGCGCTGTCCTGCGCCGCGCTGTTGATCGCAGCGGGACATTTCGGGCTGTTGCCGGCGCCCGAAGCCAATCCGCTGCTGGGCAATTTGTTCATGGCGTTCGGCGTCGCGTCGGCGACACTCTATGCAGCAGGGCTGGCGTTCGCCGCCGAATCGCTGGCGCGCACCAGCGTTGCGCTGCTCAATGTCGAGGAAGACCGATATCGCCTGTTGGCGCGCAACATGAGCGACGTCATCTCGCGCCATCGCCGCAACGGCGCGGTGCAGTTCATTTCGCCCGCCGTGGAAACCATGCTGGGCACGCAGGTCACGCGGCTGCTCGGCCACGGCCTGTTCGAC
>JBAUUA010000342.1:0-1926 GCA_049582465.1 Bradyrhizobium sp.
TTCGGCATCGCGATCCAGATCGTGATCCTGCGCCCGATGATCGGCGAGCCCGTCATTTCCGTGATCATGGTCACCATCGGGCTGTCGACGGTGTTTCAGGCCGCGCTGAAATGGATCTTTGGCGTCAATCCGCAGCCGTTCCCGCGGGTGTTCGAAAGCCAGTCCGTCAGCTTCCTGGGTCTGCAGATCCAGACCGTCTATGTCATGAGCCTCGTGGTGTCGGTCGCGATGATGATCGGCATGGCCTGGTTCTTCCGGGTGTCGAAATACGGGCTGGCGATGCGCGCCACCGCCTTCAACCAGCAGGTGGCGCAGTCGCTCGGCATTTCCGTCAAAAGCGTGTTCGCGATGGCGTGGGCGATCTCGGCGACCGTCTCGGCGGTCGCGGGCGTGGTGGTGGCCGTGGTCAACGGCGTCTCGTCGGGCCTGTCGGCCTACGGCATCAAGGTATTCCCTGCCGCGATCCTCGGCGGGCTCGACTCGATCGGCGGCGCGGTGCTCGGCGGCGTCATCATCGGGCTATTGGAAAACATCGCCCAGTATGTCGACAGCGAATATCTGCACTGGGGCAATCTCTATGAGATCGCGCCGTTCTACGTGCTGATCATCATCCTGATGATCAAGCCCTACGGCCTGTTCGGCACCAAAGACATCGAGCGGGTGTAGTCCATGGCAACTCCATCCCTGATCCCGGCTGGCGACTTCCGCACCTCCTATGCGGCCGACACCACGATCTTTCCGACCACCACCAGCCGCAACATGGCGGTCGTTGGCGTCGTGCTGATCTGTTTCGCGCCGCTGGTGTTCACCGGATACTGGCTCTCGATCCTGATCCAGATCGGCATTTTTGCCATTGCCGCCCTCGGCCTCAACATCCTGGTCGGCTTCACCGGACAGATCTCGATCGGGCACGCCGCGTTCTTTTTGCTCGGCGCCTTCACCTCGGCCTACATCTCGAACAACCTGCCGATCCCGGTGTTCTTCGCCATTCCGCTCGCCGGCGTGGTGACGGCGCTGGTCGGCCTGATCTTCGGCCTGCCGGCAGCAAGGCTGAAGGGGCTCTATCTCGTCATCGCCACGCTGGCCGCGCAATATATCCTGCTCGATTTCTTCTCGCGCGCCGACTGGTTCTCCGGCGGCTCGGTGCCGGCCAGCGCCAATCCGTTCTCGATTTTCGGCTACACCTTCCGCGGCGACCGGCAATATTTCTATGTCGTGCTGGCCTATGTCGTGGTCAGTTATGTCCTGGTGACCAACCTGATGCGCACCCGCGACGGCCGCGCGCTGGTCGCGATCCGCGACCATTATCTCTCCGCCGAGATCATGGGCATCAATCTCACCAAATACCGCACGCTGTCGTTCGGGCTGGCGGCCTTCTTCGCCGGCATTGCCGGCGCGCTCTATGCGCACTACCAGCTGGTGGTCTCCAACGAAGGCTTCGGCATCGAACGCTCGATCTTGTTCCTCGCCATGGTCATCATCGGCGGCACCGGCTCGATCATGGGCACGCTGATGGGCACCGCCTTCGTGGTGCTGCTGCCGGAATCGATGGAGTGGATCAGCGCCGGGCTGAAGGGCTCGTCGATCGACAAGGCGCTCTCGCTCAACAACAACATTACCTTCCTGCGCGAGATCGCGATCGGGCTGATCATCATCGCGTTCCTGATGTTCGAGCCCGACGGGCTCGCGCATCGCTGGCGGCAGATCAAGACCTACTGGAAACTCTACCCGTTCTCGCATTGAGGCCGGAACGGGACGGACGACACTCACTACCAACAAAACAAACGGAGGAAGCAAATATGACGATGAAATCCCTTTTGAGCACGGTATCGCTCGCGCTGCTGATCGGCGGCGCGGCGTCCGCGGCGCAGGCCCAGATCGCGATCGGCCATCTCGCCGATTATTCCGGCGGCACCTCCGACGTCG
>JBAUUA010000343.1:0-2155 GCA_049582465.1 Bradyrhizobium sp.
GCACGGGGGTGATCATCAGTCAATTCCGCGAGCGCGCGCTCAGCAATGGCGAGCGCGAGCTCGAAAACACCGTGCTGCTGCTCAGCCGCCATTTCGACCAGGAGATGGAGGACGCCGAATCCGTCGCCACCAATCTTATCTCACAGTTGGATCTTCCCGACTTCGCGTCACCCGAGATCTTTAGGGAGCGAATGTCCGGCCCTGACGCACATCAGATGTTGAAGTCGAAGGTGACCGTCCTGTCTTATCTCGACGACGTCAATATCTATGATTACGAGGGAGAACTTATCAATTCATCGGGATCCTGGCCGCCCCCGCAGATCAACATTTCAGGCCGACGCTATTTCAACGTCTTCAAGGCGAGCCCGCCATCCGAGACGGTCCGGGCCGAGGCGCTTCGCAGCTATTATACGGGGCGCTGGACAACCGTCATTGCGCATCGGCTCACCGGGCAGGACGGTGTCTTTCTCGGCGTGATGACGCGGCGAATCGATCCTGCCTACTATGAGAAGCTGTTCGCATCGCTGCCACTCGGCAACGATGCCGCGATTGCCCTATTCCATCGCGATGGAACGATGCTGGCGCGCTACCCTCGCGCCGATTCGATGATAGGGAAGAAATTCAAGGATGCTCCGCTGCTGCACAAGGTGCTGACCGAAGGAGGGCAGCAGACGCTGCGGGTGCAGAGCCCCATCGACAAAGCGGACCGACTCGGCTCGGCTGCGCCCTTGGGCCGCTTTCCGATCGTGGTGGTCGCGACCACCGCCGTCTCGGCGGTGCTGGCCGACTGGCGGGCGCAAACACGATTCCTGATCGCGGCCGCCGCGCTGTCGGCACTCGTGATTGCCTTGATTCTGTTCCTGATCGCCCGGCAGATGACCCGGCAAAATCGGGAAGCGCAGTTGCGGCTGGAATCCGAGAAGCATCGGCTCGACACCGCGCTGAACAACATGACGCAAGGCCTCGTGCTGTATGACGCCTCCGCACGGATCGTCACCACCAACCAGCGCTATCTCGACATGTACAATCTGTCGACCGAGGTCGTGAAGCCGGGGTGTCATTTCTTCGACCTGATCCAGCATCGCAAGGATACCGGATCGTTCGAGGGCGACGTCGAGGAATTCTGTTCGAACATCCAGCGCAACGTCGCAGCCGGAAGAATCACCCATAGCGTCACGGAAAGTTCCGACGGCCGCTCGTTTCAGATCATCAACAAGCCGCTGGCGCAAGGCGGATGGGTCGCCACCATCGAAGACATCACGGAGCGTCGACATATCGAGCAGGAACGCGACCGCAACTCCGCATTCCTGCGCCAGATCATCGATCACATCCCGACGCAGATTACCGTGAAGGACGTGCGCGATCGCCGCTATATGCTGGCCAACCGGGTGGCCGAGCTCCAGTTCGGCTTGCCGCGCGACGCCATCGTCGGCCGGACCGCATCCGACCTGTTTTCGAAGCCGCTTGCCGAGCAAATCGCCGCTGATGACGACATGTCGCTGCAATTCCCCGACGGTTTGACGCTCGACGAACACCGCTGGGAAAGCAAGGTTTCGGGCAGCCGCTTGATTACCTCGAAGCGCATCGGAATCCGCGATCCAGCCGGCGAGCCGCGCTACATCATCAACGTCGTCGAAGACGTCACCGAGCGCCGCCTCGCCGACGAGAAGATCGCCCATCTCGCGCATTACGACGCGCTGACCGACCTGCCGAACCGGGTGCTGTTCCGCGAACGCATCGAACGCGAGCTGCAGCGCACCGGCCGCGGCGGACAATTCGCGCTGCTTTATATCGACGTCGACGAATTCAAGGGCATCAACGATTCGCTCGGACATCATGTCGGCGACGAACTGCTGAAGGCGGTGGCCGGGCGGATCAGGAGCTGCATCCGCGATACCGATCACGTCGCGCGGCTGGGCGGCGACGAGTTCGCGGTGATCCAGACCGACGTCGCGGACACGCGCGATGTCGTGGAATTCGTGATGCGCATTCATGAGGCGATCCGGCAACCCTATGAATGCCTCGGCCACCACCTCACCACCGATGCCAGCATCGGCATTGCCATGGCGCCGCAGGACGGCACCGACATCGATCAGTTGATCAAGAATGCCGATCTGGCGATGTACGGCGCCAAGGCCGACGGCCGCCGGACCTA
>JBAUUA010000344.1:0-1585 GCA_049582465.1 Bradyrhizobium sp.
CAGCGACTGCGCCAGCCACCAGCGTGACGCGCCGCCAAGCGGACGGGCGCCCGGCGGGCGCAGCGCCTCGCTCACTTCATCGAACACGTAAAGGCAAAGCACGGGCTTCCCGGTTTTGGAGGCCGCGTGCAGAGCGGGATGGTCGGAAAGGCGCAGATCGTCGCGAAACCAGATGATGCAGGGGGAAGCGGATGTGCCGGCCATCAGTGGAGTCAATTCGGAAGGCGCGTGGGTCCGCGTGCGGACGGTGCAACTTTATCGGTCTCGATGCGTACCACCAGTGGATACGCGCAAGGGCGCTGGAGGTTTCACGTGAACCGCTACGTTGTTCTGATCGTTCTCGTCCCGGCCGATTTCCTGTTTCTCGGCGTCATCGGTAAGGGGCTTCTTGCTGCGCAAGCCAGTGAAACGTCGATGCCCGGCACGAGGCCGGGCATGACGAGTTTTGACAGACGCTGGTTCGCCTGCAACGAGGGCGGTGGGCCTATTTCGGCTGCGGCACGATCCGCAGATAAGGCTTCGGCGCCTTCCAGCCCTGCGGGTAGATGGTCTTGGCCTCGTCGTCGCTGACCGAGCCCGAGATGATGACGTCCTCGCCCTGTTTCCAGTCGGCCGGCGTCGCGACGCGATGCTTGGCGGTCATCTGCAGGGAATCGATCACGCGCAGTATTTCCTGGAAGTTGCGGCCGGTGGTCATCGGATAGACCAGGATCAGTCTGATCTTCTTGTCCGGCCCGATGATGAAGACGTTGCGGACCGTCTGGTTGTCGGCTGCCGTGCGCTTCGACGGGTCGCCGGAGATGGCGGCCGGCAGCATGTCGTACAGTTTGGAGACATTGTAGTCGGTGTCGCCGATCATCGGATAATTCGGCGCCGCGCCTTGCGTTTCCTTGATGTCATCCGACCACTTCGCGTGGTTAGTGACGGGATCGACGGAAAGCCCCATCAGCTTGACGCCGCGCTTGTCGAATTCCGGCTTCAGCCTCGCCAGCGCGCCGAGTTCGGTGGTGCAGACCGGCGTGAAATCCTTCGGATGCGAGAACAACAGCGCCCAGCTGTTGCCGATCCAGTCATGGAATTTGATTTTGCCTTCGGTGGTTTCGGCTTCGAAATCCGGGGCCACAGCGCCTATCTGGAGAGCCATTTTACGACCTCATGTGCTTCAAGTTGCAGGGGAATTATTCATCCTAGATATAGGGGGCGAAAGCGTTTAAGTGAATGGCCGCGGAAAAAAGGTGAGATCTTTCTCCGCCAGTGGCAACTCCTAGCATCTTCTTTTGCTCCACGCCCGTGCGGCAAAATGGCCACAACGGCGACAAATGCCCCGACTGCCCCGATATTGCCTCTTATCGCCGCCATCACGCCGGCCCCGGTTCGGAGACCGAACTTTCACGGCTGTCACGGCGACAAATCGGCCACCATTTAAAAAACCCGCGAAGCAAGTTTCGAATCGTTAACCACTCGTTTACGTCCGGCGTGGAAATGCTGGCCTGCAACAAAACCGAGAAGTAGTCCCAACCGATGTCCGCCGCTGCCCTGAAGTTACCCGAACCGATCGCTGGGCTCGAACCCTCCAGGATTTCCT
>JBAUUA010000345.1:0-3500 GCA_049582465.1 Bradyrhizobium sp.
GCTTTGCGCTTTAACCATCCGGTACGCTAAAATTGAGTTTGTCTCGTCGAGCCAAAAGGAGGCTCCCGTGGAGAAGCCAGACAAGGACACGTTTGACCCTAAGGACTTTCTTGCCAAAGTCGGCGCGGGAAAGCGGGTATTGGAATTCCATAAGAACCAGCACATATTCGAGCAAGGCGATGTCGCCGACACGGTGTTTTACATTCAAAAAGGCAGGGTCAAGCTCACGGTCATGTCCGAGCATGGCAAGGAAGCCATCGTCGCGATCCTGGAGCCCGGGCAGTTCTTTGGTGAAGGCTGCATGAATGGCCACAAGCAACGTATCTCGACGACGACGGCGATGGAGGATTGCCTGATCACGGCCATCACGAAAGCCGCGATGATCGCCACCCTTCATGACGAGCCAAAATTTTCCGAGTTGTTCTTGGCGTATCTTCTGACCCGGAACAGCCGCATCGAGGAGGATCTCATCGACCAGCTGTTCAATTCGAGCGAGCGGCGGCTTGCGCGGTTGCTGTTGCTGCTCGCCAATTTCGGCAAGGAAGGCAGCCCGCAACCGATCAGCCCGAACATTAGTCAGGAAACATTGGCGGAAATGATCGGCACCACTCGATCCCGCGTCAGTCATTTCATGAACAAATTTCGCAAGCTGGGCCTGATTAGTTACAACGGACACATCGAGGTCCACAATTCGCTGTTGAGTGCGGTTTTGCACGAGAAGCCGCAACTAAAAGAGGATATTTAGGGACAATCCCGAGCGGAACCGATATGCAGCTTCAATCCACGCTCACTTGCCCCAAATGCAGCTATCAGGCTGTCGAGACGATGCTGACCGATGCCTGTCAGTTCTTCTATGACTGCAAGGGTTGTGGCGAACGGCTCAAGCCTCTCGCGGGCGATTGCTGCGTGTTCTGCTCTTACGGCTCGGTGCCATGCCCGCCGATACAGAGCAACTTGCGTTGCTGCGTGCCGAAGGTTCACTAAATGCCCCACGTTTAACCTGTTAACGTTTTCGGGAGGTGAGCTGTATTGATCAGTACCTTATGAAGCCGACGTGGGACGATGCCCCATCACCGCCCCGTATCGGCACTTCGGTGACTGAGAGTCTTGTGCTCCCGCCTGATCAAAAGGCGAAGCCTCATGAGCATTCAGCGACCACGTTGCCCTAAATGTCAGGCAACCTTGATGCTGGCACGCATCACCCCCGGAGCCACTGGCGTCGACATCGGGACATTCGAATGTCCGGCTTGCGATCTGGTCCACCAGTTCGTAGTCGAGCTGATTGATCCGATGAAATCGTTTGAAACAGCCGGTTGGTTCCAAGGCTTGCAAACGCCAACGTAAAGATGATTGGCGGAGGGCGCCTGCCCTACTCCGACTTGCGGAGCTGCTGCTCCAAATCCTGCACCAGCTTTTGCAGGCGCTCATTGGTAACAATGTCGCCGGCAAAGGCGCCCATCCGCTTGGCTTGCTCTAGACGCCGTTCTAGTTCTTTGCGGTCGCTATCAGCCATGGCGACACACTCCCTGTTACTTAGACGATGGAGCGGCGAAATGGTTCAAGCCTTCTTTTTCATCTGTGTTGCCGCGCCGATGCTTCAGACGCTTTTAGTTGGTGGTCAAGATTGCTCGCTTTCAAAACGAATAATGATTTAGGAGCCGCGCCAAGGAACCTAGATCGGCTGACTCTATTTGCTCCCTGTCCAATACGGACAGGAGGTAAACACCATGAAGAAAGTTCTTTTGGCGACGGTCGCTGTTGTCGCACTCGCTGCGCCTTTATTCGCGGCTGAACCGGATAAAACTGTCGGTCAGGCACCACCATCAGGCACTTCCTCGTTCTACTTGGCGCAGGATACCGCGACGATGAAGTGTCAAGTTGTCACTGCCGAGCCTGCCGCCGGTGGCAGCATGAAGGCTATCGGTATGGCACATCCAACACACGCATCAGCGGAAACAGCTTTGAAGGCTGACAAAACTTGCAAGTAGTGAAGTGACGGCGCGTGGGGCGGGTTTATAGGTTCGGTTCGGAATCCCGAAACTACTGACCTGCCCCGCCTTTTATGTTGCCAAGACCCGGCTCGCCGATCTGCCGCTTGGCCAGCAGCACGATGCTGGCGTTAAGCCACCAGCGAGCAGACTTAGGGGTGTGGCGGCACCGGCTGGCCGGGCCTTTTTACTGCCCGCAACGAATCATCTGGGGGGACTTGCGCTCCAGCGGGTCACGGGCGTTAACTGGCATTAACCGCGCGAAAGCGCGCCGCGACGGCGCGTTCGTCACTTCTGTACCTTGCTCGCATCCATCCTGACGGAGGGATCGAGCAGCCTGCTCGTGAAGGCGCTCTGCACCGGGAACGGCTTTTCCATGCCGAGATAGGTCCGCACCAGTTCGTAATCCTTCTGCATGCGCCCCTCGTCGATCCAGCCCAGTGCCTTGGTGGTGGTGAATTCATCGGCCATCAGATATTTGATGCGACCCCACTGCAATTGCTGCTCCTCCCGATCGAGGCCGGAAACCTGGTCCATCAGCGCCTTCAGGCAGGGCTCGAAATCGGCGACGCAGGCGGCGTAGGCCTTCTGCGTGATGCGCACGAAATCCTCGGCGAGTCTCGGGTTCTTCTCGAGGAAGGCGCCGTTGACGATCAGCGAGTTGCCATAGGCGTTGAGGCCGATGTCCTTCCAGTTCAGCGAGCCGAGATCGCTGCCGAACTCCTTCAACTTGAGATCGTGCGAGTTGTAGAAGTCGCTGATGATTTCCACCGTGCGGCTCTTCAGCGCCGCCGACTTCGCCGTCGGTCCGACATTGACGAAGGTGACCGCGTCCGGGGCGAGCCCTGCGGCCTTGGCGAACGCCGGCCACACCACGCGCGATGCATCGCCGGGAGGGTTTCCGATCTTGCGGCCCGCGAAATCCTTCGGACCGTTCACGCCGTAGCTCTTGAGCCAATAGAAGGTCTGGCCGGTGTTGGCGTAGATGCTCATCAACGCCACATCGTCGGCGCCCTTGCCGCGGGCGACCAGCATGGTCGCGAGATCGGCGATGCCGAACGGCGCCGCGCCCGATCCGACCTTGAGCGCGGAGACGCCCGAACCCTTGCCGACCTCGATGCTCAGATCGATTCCGGCCTTCTCGTACCAGCCCTGCGCCTTCGCGTAGTAGAAAGGCGAATGGTCCGCGGCCGGCGTCCAGTTCAGAATGAGATTGACGCTCTGGCCGGCCTGAGCGCAAACGGCCGGCGCCAGGAGGGCGAGCGCCAGCCCTGCAATTTTCAAACCCTTCAACTGATTTCTCCCGTTGCACAACCCGGCTGCGAGCTTGTCTAGCGCGGCGACGGCCTGGCGTCGCCCTATTTTTCGAGCCGGGCGCGAGGTGGCAAGAGGCGCCCGCTCACGCGTCGCGGCCAAAGCCGGCTTCCCGCATGCGCCGGCAGCTGTCGGCGATGTCGGCATCGGGGTTGTGCGAAATGATTTCCAGCATCGGCAGTTCGCTATATCCAACCT
>JBAUUA010000346.1:0-1506 GCA_049582465.1 Bradyrhizobium sp.
TAGCGGGCTTGCGCTCTTCCGGCAAGGGTGCCAATAGAACGATTCTGGACTGCTTCTCACTGGCGCCTGGCCGGGGAAAAGTGGTCTTTCTGCCGCCGCGGGGGTCGCGGGCGCCGGCAGCCTCCCTCGGGTGTCGTTGATGCGTGCCTGGGGCGGTTCCACCGGCTGCAGCTTGGGAAAGGGTTTGGAATCGTGACGACAGCGTCTTCGGCGGATCATCCAACACGCCGTGATTTCCTCTTTGTTGCAACGGGCGCCGCCGCCGCCGTCGGCGCCGCTGCCACGGTCTGGCCGCTGGTTTCCCAGATGAATCCGGATGCCTCGACCATTGCGGCCGGCGCGCCGATCGAGGTCGATCTGGCGCCGATTGCCGAAGGGCAGGACATCAAGGTGTTCTGGCGGGGCAAGCCGATCTATATCAGCCACCGCACCAAGAAGCAGATCGACGAGGCCCGCAGCGTGCCCGTCGCAAGCCTGCCCGATCCCCAGGCCGATCAGGCCCGGGTCAAGCCGGGCCATGACCAGTGGCTGGTCGTGATCGGCATCTGCACCCATCTCGGCTGCATCCCGATCGCCCATGAGGGCAATTACGACGGCTTCTTCTGCCCCTGCCACGGCTCGCAATACGACTCCTCCGGTCGCATTCGCCAGGGACCCGCGCCCCTCAATCTGGCGGTGCCGCCCTATCAATTCGTTTCCGACAGCAAAATCCAGATTGGCTAAGTCTCGGACCTGATTTGTCCGAGACTTTGAGCCCGTCGCGTCGCCTTATTTTCCTCAGGATCGCATCATGAGCGGACCATCCGACTACCAGCCGACCAATCCAGCCTTGAAGTGGATTGAGCGGCGCCTGCCGATTATGGGTCTCGTCCATTCCTCGTTCGTGGCTTATCCGACGCCGCGCAACCTGAACTACTGGTGGACCTTCGGCGCCATTCTTTCGATGATGCTCGCGGTGCAGATCCTGACCGGCGTCATCCTGGCGATGCATTATACGCCGGAAGCGACCATGGCCTTCAAGTCGGTGGAAGGCATCGTGCGCGACGTCAATTACGGCTGGCTGTTGCGCAACACGCACGCCGCCGGCGCCTCGATGTTCTTCTTCGCGGTCTACATCCACATGCTCCGCGGCCTCTATTATGGCTCGTACAAGGAGCCGCGCGAGATCCTCTGGATCCTCGGCGTCATCATCTACCTCCTGATGATGGCGACGGGCTTCATGGGCTACGTACTGCCGTTGGGCCAGATGAGCTTCTGGGGCGCGACCGTCATCACCAATTTGTTCTCCGCCATTCCCTATGTCGGCGACAGCATCGTGACCCTGTTGTGGGGCGGCTATTCCGTCGGCAATCCGACGCTGAACCGGTTCTTCTCGCTGCACTACCTGCTGCCGTTCGTGATCGCCGGCGTGGTGGTGCTGCACGTCTGGGCGCTGCATGTCGCGGGTCAGAACAATCCGGCCGGCGTGGAAGCGAAGACCGAAAAGGACACCGTGCCGTTCACGCC
>JBAUUA010000347.1:0-6909 GCA_049582465.1 Bradyrhizobium sp.
ATGACGCCGCGCGCGAGGTCGAGCGTGTTGGCGCCTTCATTGACCAGGATGGCGTCGGGCCGTTCCTTGATGATGGTGCGGAGAACGCCGAGCGCGCCGTGATAATCCATCGGCGAATTGTTGTTCATCAGGCGGGGCGCCATCTTCGCAACATTGTCGTCCCGCTTGGTCTTGACGGAATTGAGCCAGTCCGCCGGCGGCGCCGGCCAGCTGCCGCCCATGGCCTCGAGCAAAGCGGCGACGCAGGAGCCGATGTCGCCGACCAGGGGAGCTGCGATCTCGACATTGGAGTCCATCTCCTTGGGCTCGATGTCGACCTGGATGAATTTTTTCGGGGCCTCGCCCCAGGTCTTGCCCTTGCCATGCGACAACAGCCAGTTGAGGCGCGCGCCGATCAGCATCACGACGTCGGCATCCTTCAGCACGGTCGAACGCGCCGCGCCTGCGCATTGCGGATGCAGATCGGGCAGCAGGCCCTTGGCCATGCTCATGGGGAGGAACGGCGCGCCGCTCTTCTCGACGAAGCTCTTGATCGCGTCGTCGGCCTGCGCGTAGGCCGCGCCCTTGCCGAGAATGATCAGCGGACGCTTTGCGCTTTTCAGCACATCGAGTGCCCGCTTGACCGCGGAGGGCGCGGGGATCTGCGCCGGCGCCGGGTCGATCACCTTGACCAGCGACTTCCTGCCGGCCTCGGCGTTCATCACCTGCCCGAACAGTTTTGCCGGCAGGTCGAGATAGACGCCGCCGGGACGTCCCGACACGGCGGCGCGGATGGCGCGCGCGAAAGCGATGCCGATATCGGCGGCATGCAACACTCGGAAGGCGGCCTTGCAGAGCGGCTTTGCGACCGCGAGCTGATCCATCTCCTCATAGTCGCCCTGCTGCAGGTCGACGATCTCGCGCTCGGAGGAGCCGGAGATAAGGATCATCGGGAAGCAGTTGGTGGTGGCATGGGCGAGCGCGGTGAGGCCGTTGAGGAAGCCGGGCGCCGAGACGGTGAGGCAGACGCCGGGCTTCTTGGTGAGGAAACCCGCGATGGCAGCCGCGTAGCCGGCATTCTGCTCGTGGCGGAACGAAAGCACGCGAATGCCTTCAGCCTGCATCATGCGGCCGAGGTCGCTGATCGGGATGCCGGGCACGCCGTAGATCGTGCTGATGCCGTTGAGCTTGAGCGCATCGATGACGAGATGAAAGCCATCCGTCAGTTCCTGCTGGGCGTCGCTCGCCTCGGTCTTGGTCGCGGTGTTCAGCATCGGAATGGTCTCCCTGATCGTTTCTTGGCAAGACGAGTTCTTCGCCTTTGGTCCCCGCCCAACGGGAAGGGTCAGTCGCGGTTAAAACAGTTCCTGCCCGTGGGCTTCCACATAGGCGGCAAGGCCCAGCGTGTGATCGCGCGCGCGCTTCTCCGCGAGCTCGGTGTCACGCTCCTCGAGCGCCTCGATGATGGCCAGATGCTCCGGCAGCGATACCGCGGTGCGATCGGTTCGCCCGATGGTCAATTGCCGGTAACCGCGCACATGCAGCAGGATATCGTTGGTCATATCGACCAGCGTCGGCGACTCGCTGAGCGAGATCAGCGCCTGGTGAAACGCGATATTGGCCTTGGAATATTCCTCGACGTGATGCTGCGGCAGGCGGTCCTTGCCGAAATTCTTGAAGAAGTCGCGCAGCGCCGAGATGTCCTTCTTGCGCGCGGTGGTCGTGATCAACCGCGCTGCCATGCTCTCGAGCGCGGCCCAGGCCCGGATCATGTCGACGATCTCGGTCTTGGTGCGGCGCACGACGATGATGCCGCGGCGTGGCACGGTCTTGACGAAGCCGTCCTGCTCCAGCATCGCGATCGCTTCGCGGATCGGGGTACGGCTGACGCCGAGGCGCTCCGACAGGGCGCGCTCGTCGAGCATGACCGGTTCCGGCGTCGCATAGATGTCCATCTTGAGGATGGCTTCCTTCAAGGCCTCATAGGCCTTGTTCTTGAAGCTCGTCTCCGGGGCAATTCGGACGATTGCGATTTCTGCCTCGGCCATGGTGGGCGGCGCCTTGGTTTGTTTCCGTAGGTTCACGACTGATCTCCTCCGTGGGAGACGTCTTTGTAGCAGATCAATATACAAATTATTTTTGGCATACCAAATGCCAGAATGTCAAGTTACCCATGTTTTCAGGGCTTCCAGCTCCTGCTGCGCCTTGACAAGTTCGTTTCTGGCATACCAAATGCCATAACGAGACCATCAGCGGTCGCAATGAACGTTGCGGCGGACGCGGACCCGCGTTTGCCACCGCCGGGGAATACCGATTGAGAGCGCCGGTCAACGCGGTCTGATGCCGCGTATGTCGCCGCGATTAAAAATAGACGTCAAGGAGGAAGCCAATGTCGAATTCCAAAGATGCGGTCCGCAAAGTCCTCGATTCCGTCAAGGCGGACAAACGCACGAGCCTGACGGCGCCGGAAGGCAAGCTGGTGTGCGATGCCTACGGCATTCCGGTGCCGAAGGAGGGGGTGGCGAAATCGGCGGCCGAGGCGGCCAAGATCGCGACCGACATGGGCTTCCCGGTCGTGATGAAGATCGTCTCGCCGGACATCCTGCACAAGACCGAGGCCGGCGGCGTGATGGTGGGCGTCAAGACTGCCGCCGACGCCGAAAAGAATTATGCGACCATTCTGGCGAATGCCAAGAAGTACAAGGCCGATGCCAAGATCGAAGGCATCCAGGTCCAGCAGATGCTGGCGGGCGGTACCGAGGTCATCATCGGTTCCATCACCGACGGCTCGTTCGGCAAGCTGGTGGCCTTCGGCCTCGGCGGCGTGCTGGTCGAGATCCTGAAGGACGTCACCTTCCGTCTCGCTCCCGCGACCAAGGACGACGCCCTGTCGATGCTCGACGGCATCCAGGCCCATGACATGCTCAAGGGCGTGCGCGGCGGCGACCCGGTCAGCCGCGATGCGCTGGCCGATATCATCGTCAAGGTTTCGCAGCTCGTCAGCGATTTCCCCGAAATCGTCGAACTCGATCTCAACCCGGTATTCGCCACCAAGAAGGACGCCACCGCTGCCGACGTGCGCATCGTCGTGGACTTCGACTACAAGCCGCGCCCGGCGCCGCGGCCGACCGCGGAAATCGTCACCGCAATGAACCGCATCATGCAGCCGAAGGCGGTCGCCGTGATCGGTGCCTCCGCCGAAGACGGCAAGATCGGCAACTCGGTGATGAAGAACCTCATCAACGGCGGCTACAAGGGCGATATCTATCCGATCCACCCCAAGGCACCCGAGATCCTCGGCTACAAGGCCTACAAGAGCGTCAAGGACGTGCCGGGCGTGATCGACACCGCGGTGTTCGCGATCCCCGCAAAATTCGTCGCCGGCGCCTTGATCGAGTGCGGCGAGAAGAAGATTCCCGGCGCCGTCCTAATTCCGTCGGGCTTCGCCGAAGCCGGCGCGCCGGAATTGCAGGCCGAAATCGTCGAGATCGGCAAGAAGTACGACGTCCGCCTGATGGGGCCGAACATCTACGGCTTCTACTATACCCCCGCCAATCTCTGCGCCACGTTCTGCACCGCCTATGACGTCAAGGGCCATGCGGCGCTGTCGTCGCAGTCCGGCGGCATCGGCATGGCTATCATCGGCTTCTCGCGCTCGGCCAAGATGGGCGTTTCGGCGATCGTCGGCCTCGGCAACAAGTCGGATATCGACGAGGACGATTTGCTCGCCTTCTTCGAGCAGGACCCCAACACGACCATCATCGCCCAGCACTGCGAAGACCTGAAAGACGGCCGCGCCTTCGCGGAAGCCGCCAAGCGCGTCTCCAAGAAGAAGCCGGTGGTGGTGCTCAAGGCGGGCCGCACCTCGGCCGGCGCCAAAGCGGCCTCGTCGCACACCGGCGCGCTCGCCGGCAACGACAAGATCTACGAGGACGTGCTCAAGCAGTCCGGCGTGATCCGCGCCCGATCTTTAAGGCAATTGCTCGAATTCGCGCGCGGCATTCCGGTGCTGCCGACGCCGAAGGGCGAGAACGTGCTGATCATCACCGGCGCGGGTGGTTCGGGCGTGCTGTTGTCCGACTCGGTGGTCGACAACGGCCTGTCGCTGATGGCGATGCCGCCGGACCTCGATGCGGCGTTCCGCAAGTTCATCCCGCCGTTCGGCGCCGCCGGCAACCCGGTCGACATCACCGGCGGCGAGCCGCCGATCACCTACGTCAACACCGTCAAGCTCGGCCTGTCGGACGATCGCATCCACTCGCTGATCCTCGGCTACTGGCACACCATCGTCACGCCGCCGATGGTGTTCGCCCGCAACATGGTCGAGGTGAAGAAGGAGATGGAGGCCAAGGGCTTCGTGAAGCCGATCGTCGCCTCGCTCGCCGGTGACGTCGAGGTCGAGGAGGCCGCCGAATATCTCTATCAGAACGGCATCCCGGCCTATGCCTACTCGACCGAATTGCCGGTCGAAGTGCTCGGCGCCAAATACAAATGGGCGCGCGGCGCGGGATTGCTGTAACGGCGCTGCGTCGCTCTTAGAGCAAGGCCTCGCTCGATAAGACATCGTCATTCCGGGATGCGCCACTTGGCGCAGGCCCGGAATCCATATCCCCGGACCGTGGTTATGGATTCCGGGCTCGACGCTGCGCGTCGCCCCGGAATGACGGACCCCTGAAGTCAGGACGCTTTCGTGCTCCGGCCGTCGTCGGCCTACCTCACAACGCCTTGCGTACGCCCATGCCGAGCATGAAGCTCTCGCGGAGCTGCACGGGATCGCGGCGTGTGGCGCCCACGCCTGGCTTGTCATCGATGCGCACGCCGATCAGCCTCGGCTCTGACGCCGACAGGGATTGCTCGATCAGCCGTTCGAAATCCTCTTCGTCGGCCGCCCAGGCGCTGTTGGCAAGGCCGCAGCCGATCGCGACCGCCACGAGATCCGTCGTCGCGGCGGCCGGCGTCGGCTGCGCGCCGGTGATCTGGTAGACGCCGTTGTCCATAACCACCATGGTCAGGTTCTTCGGCTTCAGCGTCGCAATCGTCGACAGGCACCCCAGCTGCATCAACAGCGAGCCGTCACCCTCCAGCGCGAACACGCGGCGTTCCGGCTGCGCCAGCGCGACGCCGAGCGCGATCGGGAATGCCAGGCCCATGCTGCCCAGCATGTAGAAATTCTGCGGGCGGTGGCCGGTGGCCCACAGGTCGAAATTGGTATTGCCGATGCCGCCGATCACGGCCTCTTCGTTCGCAAGCTTCGCGACCAGCCGCGAGGTCAGATCGAACCGGTTCATGATCTTGGTGTTGCGGGCGGGAATGTTGGCTGCGGTGTTCATGGCTGCGCTCACTTCTCGAACACTTTGCCGCCGGTCAAAAGCGGCGACAGGATCAGCGCCACCGGCGCCTGCGTGGTGACGGCCTGCTTGATCGAGCGGTCGACGATGAATTCGAACTCGTCGAGCCGGGTGCAGGTGTGGTGCTCCACGGCGAGCGAGTCGAGCACCGGCCGCATGGTGCGGCAGACCAGCGACTGGCCGTAATTGAATTCGCCGAGCGTGCCGCGTTCGGAAACGAACATGATCAGCGGAATCTGATAGGGCACCGCCAGCGAGGCCAGCACGTTGGCGAGCGTCGCAAATCCCGAGGTCTGCATCAACACCGCGCCCTTCATGCCGGCCATCCAGGCGCCGGAGACGATGCCGACGGCTTCTTCCTCGCGCGCGGTGGCGAAACAGGTGAAGAACGGGTCGGCGTGAATATTCCTGATCAGCGTCGTCAGCACGCGGTCCGGAACGTAGGGCACCAGCCGGATGTCGTTGCGCTTGAGGGTTTGCAGCACCACCTCATGCCAGCTCTTCGCAGCAGAGGTCTGGGACGAGGTCTGTTCAGCGGCAGCCGCCATCGAATTCTCCCTTGCTGCGCGACGATCTTTTCGTTCGCGATACGATCGCGGCCGTCTCTTCGATTGAGGCTGGCGAAACTTGACGCGATCCCCGGGATTGTCAACATGTCCGGACCGTAGCCGTGACCTGCGCCCGATGGCGATGCCTTCGGCAGGCGGGGGTGCGATAAAGAAGCAATAAAAATCGGGAGGGAAGCCTTGAGCAGGTGGTTCCGGATGGCGGTCGCCGCGGCGGCGACGTTCCTCGCAGGCAGTATTGCGTCGGCGCAATCGCCGTTTCCCTCAAAACCCGTGCATATTTTCGTGCCCTATGCCGCCGGCGGCGCCGTCGACATCCTGGCGCGCACGCTGGGCGATGTGGTCTCCAGGCAATGGGGCCAGGGCGTCGTGGTCGAGAACCGTCCCGGAGCGGGCGGGGTGGTTGCCTCGCAGGCGCTCGCGGCAGCCCCGCCCGACGGCTACACCCTGATCGTCGTCGCCAGCGGCCACGCCACCAATCCGTTCCTGTATGAAAAACTGCCCTACGACACCTTCAAGGATTTCACGCCGATTGCCCTGCTGGCATCCTCGCCGAACATCCTGCTGGTAAAGGCCAACTCTCCGTTCAAGACGGTGGCTGACGTGATTGCGCGGGCAAACGAAAAGCCCGGGAGCCTGGCGTATGGCCATGCCGGCAACGGAACATCGACGCATCTCGCCGGTGAACTCCTGAAGAACCTGGCCGGGATCGACATCGACGCCATCCCCTACAAGGGCGGCCTGCCTGCGATCAACGATCTCCTGGGAGGCCAAATAGCGAGGTCCTTCACCAACGGACCGGAATCGGTAGGCCAGATTTCCGCCGGCGCCGTTCGCGCGCTTGCGGTCACGACCGCAAAGCGCGCCTCGTTCCTGCCCGATGTTCCCAGCATGTCCGAGACCCTGCCGAGCTATGACACCGAGGTGTGGTGGGGTCTGTTAGGGCCGGCCGGCATGCCGCCCGATCTCGTCGCGAAGCTGTCGCACGATTTTGTCGCGGCGTTGAATACCGATTC
>JBAUUA010000348.1:0-5695 GCA_049582465.1 Bradyrhizobium sp.
CTTCCCGCAGGCCAGCTTGCAAACGCTCGAGCAGTTCGCCACGCTGGTGATCGAGGATTACTATTGATGCCGACGCTCTACGAATAGAGCTTGCGGGTGGTCGCGCTTTTTTCGCCGGCATCCGGGCCGCGGAAGGTGCCGAACACACCGTCGAGCGCCGGGTTGCTGACCCCGAACCAGTACTTCTCGCTGACGAAGTGATGGCGCAGATGGTACTGCTTGATCCAGCGGCCGAGCCGCGTCCGCGGCTGGTAGGGAATATGGGCGACGTAGTGCACCCATTCATAATGCAGGATCGCCAGCATCATGCCGAGCAGCGCGGACCAGGCGGCGCCCCACCCGAACAGCAGCGCGAACAGCCCCCAGGCGACGGCAAGATTCGGGACCAGGAACCAGATCGGCAGGAACAACAGATCGAGCCGGTTCGGCTCGACATGATGGTCGTAATGCAGGCGGTGCTGCAGCTTGCGCGCCGGGGGCCATGACAGCGGCGGGGCGTGAAAGGCAAAACGGTGCATGCCGTATTCGCTGAGATAGAACATCAGCGCGCCGAGCAGGATCATGACGGGCTGCAGCGCGACGACGCCGAACAGCCACAGAACGATCTCGGCGGCCGCGCCCAGCAGCAGCGCCGCGACGCTGCCATGACGAAGAAACACAGGAAGCATTCGGCTGCCCTTCCAAAAACCCGACGCGTCCGCGCGACCGGCCCGCCCGCGGCTTCCATCGAGCGGAACCGGCAGGAAACACCATTCGCCCTCGTCGGGAAACCCCGCCGTCGCAAATGATGGTCGATGAAGGTTTCGCGGCGACGTTCGTCTGACCTCGGAACCGAAATCCGCCTCAATCCGAACCGATATCCCTGCCCTCGCCGGTCCGGGCCACACCATCTTAGCGTGTGCTACGGCCAAATTCACGCCAAAAATGTCGGGCAAATCTCCCATTCCGGGGGTGACAGCCCCGGGGATAATGGCGACAATCAGCGGCGGCGGAAATTGCGTTGCGTAGATGCGGTGTTGCGAGTTGTGGTGTGGGGAAGTGCTGCGTGATGGTGCCGCCTAGATCCGTTCTTCTGATCGCCGCCTGCGTGGCGCTGATGCCGCTGCGCGTGCAGGCGCAGTGGTGGTCGCGCGCGCCGGCCGATTTCGAGGAATGCGCCGACAAGGCCGAGAAAGCCGCGACCAAAGAGGAAAAATCGTCGCAACTGGTCGAATGCAACGCGAAATTCGCCGGCCGGCGAAAGCCCGGCGGCGGCTACACCTATTTCGATTTCATGCAGAACCGGAGCTTCGATATCGCGGGGCCGAATCCCACGCCGGAAGAGCAGAAGAAAATCGACGAGCAATATACCCGCTTCCTCGACCAGGAGCGGCAAAGCCGTGTCGCAGCCGAAGCCAGGGCGAAGTCGCAATTGCTGCAGCCTGCCTCCCTGCGGAGCGCACCCGGCTCGTTGCAAAGCGAAAAAGTGCCCCTGCCGGCGGTGGCGCCCAACAAGCAACCGGCGGCGAACGGGCCGCGTCCGAAGCTCGCCAATTGCGCGCGGCATTCGTTCTCCTGCGACTGGCCGCTTCTATCGGAACGCCTCAACGATTTGAAGAAGCTGTTCAGCGCCTCGCCGAGCAAAGCCAAGCGCGGCTGATTTTATCGCCCCTCAATCATGTGCGCCGTTGTGAACCCGCTTGGCATGGTGCCGGGGCGGCTGCGGCGTCGGCACGACCGGTTCATAAACCGGCGGCGCATCATAGGTCCGCGCCGCTCGCTGCTCCTGCAGCCTGGCATCATAGCCCGGCGACGGCGTCACGGTCGGCGGCGCGGCGCTTGCCGGCGCGGTGAGGATCCAGCCGCCGACAACCGCCGCGGCGGCAATGACGGAGGCTGCATGGATTGATTTCATCTATTTTCTCCCGGCACGTCGTTCCTCCCGGCGTGGTCGTGACCGCTACGTTGCCAGGCGATTTGAAATTCGTCCTTGAAGATCGCCTTTTCAAGGCAACGGCGCGTGAGCGACGAATTTACGACCAAATCTGCTCCGGCGTCAGCCGCGGTGCGCCTTTGCCCGCGGCTTCGGCCGCCTTGACCAGCTCAACAACGCGCCGGGACAGCGGCACCTGCAAGCCCCGCCGCTCGGCGATGGCGATGATGACGCCCTGCAGATAATCGATTTCGGTGCGACGGCCGCGCTGCAGATCCTCCCACATCGACGAGCGCGCCTCGGGATCGACCTTCATCGCCCCGCGCAGCAGCATCGTGAAGACGGCGTCGGGCAGTCGCAACAGATGCGGCGTCAGGCCGGCCGGCACAGGCGTCGACGACACCGGCCTGGTGGCCTCGGCCTTCACGACCTTGAGCCCCTCCGCCATCTGGTCGGCGAACAGCCGGCGCCAGCCGCGCTGCGCAAGTTGCCGGCGCAACGGCAGATCGGACAGCGCATTGAGCGCGTTGTTGAGATTGACCAGGAGCTTGCCCCATTGCACGCCGGCGATGTCGGGCGTCGGGCGGACCTTCAACCCCGGCACCGAAAGCGCAGTTGCCGTGCCGGCCTCGTCCTGCTCCAGGGACGATATCGCCCGAGGTGGCGCGGTGAAAGCGTCCCTCGCCCCTCGACACCACATTGAACGCCACCACTCCCGCCAGCACCCGCCGCCCCGGCAAACGCTCTCGCAGCACCGGCGCATTGCCGACGCCGTTCTGCAGGCTGACGACGACGGCGTCAGCGGGTGCATGCCGGGCAATCAGATCGGCGACGGCCGCCGTATCCGCGCTCTTGACCGACACCAGCACCGCGCCGGCATCGTTAAAAATCGAGGGATTTTCCGACAGCGTCAGCCGGTCGGCGGCGATCCGCCGCTCGAGACCGTCGAAGCCCGTCAGCCGCAGGCCGTGGCCGTGGATCTCCCCGATCACGCGCGGACGTGCCAGCAGCGCGACGCGACGGCCGGCGGCCGCATACATGCCGCCGACAAAGCAACCGATGCTGCCGGCGCCTGCGACGCAAATCGGTCTGTCGGAGATCATGGCGTCCTTCCACCCGTTGGCCGGCGGGTTCGATAGCAGACTTTTGCGTTGCATGCCTGCGCAAGATCGCGCCGCCGCGCGCGTGCCCTTGCCTTGTAACGGTCATGGCGCGCCGCTATGTTTTGGGCCGTGGGGCTGGCATTCGGAGGAGACGACAATGGGTTTACTCGACGTACTCAACGGAATGCAGAACGGCCCGCGCGGTCCAAGCACACCGAGCGCGCAATCTTCCGGCGGCGGCATGTCGCCGATGACCATGGCGATCCTCGGGCTGCTCGCCTGGAAGGCGGTCAAGCATTTCAGCGGCAATCAGCCCGGCGCAGGCCCGGCACCCGCACCAGCACCGGGCAATACCACCGGCGGCAGCATGGGCGGCGGTCTCGGTGGTGGTCTTGGCGACGTGCTGAAAGGCGGATTGGGCGGCCTGCTCGCGGGTGGCGCTGCCGGCAGCGTGATCAGCGGCGGACTCGGCGACCTGCTCAAGCAGCTGCAACAGGGTGGCCAGGGCGAAGCCGCCAATTCATGGGTCGGCAACGGTCCCAACAAGCAGATTGCGCCGGGCGATCTCGCCAGCGCGCTCGGCGCCGATCAGATCAACAGCCTAATGTCGCAGAGCGGCCTGTCGCGCGAGGAATTGCTGTCGGGGCTGAGCCAGCATTTGCCCGACGTCATCAACCATCTGACGCCGGACGGACGGCTGCCGACCGAAAACGAATTGTCGGGGCGGATCTGAGACGGCCCGCAGCGACATTTCGAAACTCGTGTTTTGGAAAGGACGACAGGCATGAGCGGCATTCTCTGGATCATCATCGTCGGCTTCATTGCGGGAATTATCGCCCGGCTGCTTTCGCCGGGCCCCAACAATCCCAGCGGATTCATCCTGACCACCGTGCTCGGCATCGCCGGCGCATTTCTGGCGACGTTTATCGGCCAGGCCATCGGCCATTACGGTCCCGACCAGGGCGCCGGCTTCATCACCGCGACCATCGGCGCGCTGGTGGTGCTGTTCATCTGGAACCGCCTGGTGGCGCGCGGCGCGATATCCGATCCCGGCGCGAGGTGACGGCGCAGGCGCCATTCCGGGGCGATGCATAGCATCGAGCCCGGAATCTCGAGATTCCGGATCTGGTGCTAACGCACCATCCCGGAATGACCGTTCAAGTTCTCACGAAACCAGATGCAGCCCGGCGTCCATCCGCACCAGTTCGCCGGTCATATTGCTCGACGCGGGTGTGGCGAGGAAGCACACGAGTTGCGCGATATCGTCGGCGCTGGAGGCGACCTTGAGCGGCACCCGCGCGATCACGCTGTCGCGCACCTGTTTGGCGGCCTCCTCGCCGCGGCCCTTGGTGAACCAGGGCGTGTCGATATAGCCGGGACAGACGGTGTTGACGCGGATCAGCGGCGCCAGCGCCCGCGCCAGCGAAAAGGTGATGGTGTTGAGCGCGCCCTTGCTCGCGGCATAGGCGATCGAGGAACCGATGCCGCTGATGCCCGCGACCGAGGACACGTTGACCACGGCGGATGCGTGCCCCGACGCGTTCGCGCCGGCTTCCAGCAGGCTTCGCGCCGCGCGCACCATCTGGAACGGGCCGATGGTGTTGACGCCGAACAGCCGCTGAAAATCTTCCGCCGACAATCCGTCGAGATTGCCGTGCGCCATGTGCTTGGTGGTGCCGGCATTGTTGACGAGCGCGTCGAGACGCCCCCAGGGCGCGGCCGCCGCGACGATCTTTTTACAATCCTCGTCGCGCGAGACGTCGCCCTGAACCACGACCACCTCACCGCCGGCGCTGCGGCAGAGATCGGCGGTCTGTTCCGCTTCCTTCTTGCTTGAGGAATAATTGATGACGATGCGCGCGCCGCCCCTGGCCAGGATGGCCGCGGTCGCCGCCCCCAGGCCCGACGCCGAACCCGTAACAATCGCGCACAAACTATCCCCGGACATCCGCATTTCCCTTTTTTCGTTTTTGGCTGACCCGCTCGCGGGCGATCTACCATATCGCGCACGAAAATACCTGCAAACCGGCAAAACTCCGCCTGCCGGAATTAGTCATTCCGTCCCGTGGCTTCATGCCGTCCCCGCAGGGGCGCCCGCGGACATCGGCGCTTGTCATGGCAGTGGCTTTTCCTCATCATGCGGCGCAAGAAACGACCGCATCGAGGCTTTGGCGAGTGCCGGTTGGGCGCGCGCCGGGCTGAGATGTGCCCAATGAAAGACGAGGAACGCAGTGGCGGAGAGTGAGAACATTGTCGCGGAGACCGCGGAGAAGATATTTTCCGATCTCGCCGACGCCCAGACCATCAACAGCGACAAGAAGGGCGCCTGGAAAGCGCCGCTGTGGCAGGCCCTGACCGAAGCCGGCCTGCCGCTGGCCTGGGTGCCGGAAGATTGCGGCGGCTCCGGCGCGAGCCTCGCCGAAGGTTTTTCCGTTTTGAGCTCAGCCGGGCGGTTTGCCATCGCGGTGCCGCTGGCGGAAACCATGCTTGCCGGCTGGCTGCTGGCGCAGGCCAAAGTCACCTCGCCTGAAGGCACGATGACGGTCGCACCGGCGAGCCCGAAGGACCGCATCACGGTCAACGCCGACGGAACCCTTTCCGGCCGCGCCCGCGGCGTTCCCTTTGCCAAGGACGCCGGGCATATCGCGGTACTGGCGCACGGCGCCGGCGGCCTCTCCAT
>JBAUUA010000349.1:0-4071 GCA_049582465.1 Bradyrhizobium sp.
GATCAATCGTGCACCGGCTGCGGCGAGGCTTGATAGTCGGTGGTCGACCTCTGAGGGCATTCGGGAATTTGAGCCATGCAAGCAATGATTGCCGAGCGCCCCGAAGCTCCAGATCGCGACGAGCCGACGCCGCGGCGGCTGCCCCGTCATATTTTGGTGCTCGGGATCATCAGTCTGCTTACGGCCACGCCGAGGCCGGTCAGCCGGTCCTCATGAACGACAGATTTGGTGGGGCGTTTCCATGGCATCAGAAAGCGGATCGGGCGGAATCGACGCCCCCGCGGCAAGTTCCGGCGGTCCGCGGCCGGCCCGCGTTTTCGTCGCGCTCAAGATGACGCCTGAGATTGGCGGCGAACTCGCGCGGATGGCGCGGGAACTGGAGCGATTTCCGGTTCGCTTGATCGCACCCGCCGACATTCATCTGACGCTGGTGCCACCATGGAATGAGGTTTCGATCCCGGAGGCGGTCGGCAAGCTCGGTCGCGTGGCCGACAGGTTCGGCGTTTTTACCCTGGAATTCCGGCATGTCGGATACGGTCCGGAGCCGAGACGCCCGCGCTTTCTGTGGGCGGAATGCGCGGCCGGGCCCGGGCTGACGCAACTGCGCGCCGAGCTTCTTCTCACGTTCGGACAAACGGACGAGCGGCCGTTTCGGCCGCACGTCACGCTGGCCCGGCTTCGCGGCAATGGAGCCGTCATCGCGCGGAAATGTCCGGTCGATCGGGATCTTGCGCTCACGCAACGCGTCGGTTCGGTCGAACTCATGCAATCGCCCGCTCCCGGCGAACGCGGCTACAGGGTTCTTGCGTCGCTGCGGTTCGGCGCAAATCCGGGATCTCTATCGCCCATGTGAGACTGTTAGGCGCGGCCGTGTGCGCCGCAGCCGGATCAATGCGCCGGCGCTGGACCGGTTTCACCCGCCGTCATTCCTGAGGGTTCGACGACAAGCACAGGAACCCGCCGCGTCGCGGCAATCGCCGAGGCCGCCTGATCCGTGAAGGCGCCGCGGGTCATGACAATCAGTCGCTCCTGCAGCTGGCGGAAAGCCATCGTGCACGCCGCCGGATCGGCCAATCCGATCTTGGCCGCCGCAACATGCTTGATGGAGAGGCTGGTGTCGGCGGCCAGCGTCCGGATACCCGGGTTGTCGGAGTCGCGGCCGTCGGCCTCGATGATAACCAACTCTTCCTTCGCCGCCAATGCGATGGCCGCGGCCGCACGAATGCTTGGATCGTCGGGCGAAGTCGCAATCGCCGCAACCGGGCCCTTGGTGCGAGTGATATCCGGCGGCACGAGCATGACAGCGGCGGCTGACCGGAAGGCGGCTTCCAGCAGCCATGAGAATTGCTGGGTGGCACGCTCGGCCGGGCTCTGCGGCTCGACGATCATGACAATGTCGTCGCGTCGCGAAACCGCGGCGAAAGTCTTGGCAAGAGATCCCCGGGCGACCTCGAACTGGTATCCGGTGGGGAGACGCTTCGCCGCGCCCATGAATTTGCGTTCGATGCTGCGTGCGGCAAGTTCGAAGTCGTGCAACAGCCGCTCGAGATCGATCGCATGCCAGCCGCCCCCAAGCGGCCTGAATTCGCGCGAGAAGGGAATGCCTGCCAGGTCAAGCAGGCTGGTGTCTTCGAGGAACACCCCAAGCAGATCAAGATGAAGCAATTCGGCAAGTTCGACGGCCAGCCGCATCGTGCGCTCTTGCGCGCCCGGCTGAAGTTCCAGCACGAGCCGCCTGAAGCTGTGAGGTTCCCTGGACATGGCTAATTGCCTGGTACTCGGCCGTCGTTGCTCTGATTGGCAAAATCCCTCCGGATGCTGGCGAAGGCCCGCAGCCGGTCCTCGACCCGCCGATTGACGCTTTGGGGCGGATAAGTCCCGTCATCCTGGCGCACGCCGGCGGCAAGCCCGGTCAGGAGCGCGATCCCTTCGTTGAGCGTGGCGATCGGATAGACGGCAAAGCGGCCGGCCGCGCAGGCATCAAGCACATCCTTGCGCAGCATCAGATGTTGGACATTCGCCCGCGGGATCAGGACGCCCTGTGTCCCGGTCAGGCCGCGCTTCGCGCAAATGTCGAAGAAGCCCTCGATCTTCTCGTTGACGCCGCCGATGGCCTGGATTTCACCATGCTGGTTCACCGATCCGGACACCGCGAGGTCCTGCCGCAGCGGGACGTCCGCGAGCGCCGACAGCAGGGCATAAAGTTCGGCGGACGAGGCGCTGTCCCCCTCGACGCCGCCATAGGACTGCTCAAACACCAGACTGGCGAAAAGCGACATCGGGGTATCCAGCGCATATCGCCCTGCGAGGAATCCAGAGAGGATCAGGACGCCCTTCGAGTGGAGCGGCCCCCCGAGTTCGACTTCGCGCTCGATATCAACCACCTTTCCGCTGCCGGGTCTCACCTGGCAGGTGATGCGGCTGGGCCGCCCAAAGGAAAATCCGCCGAGCTCGATGACGCTCAGACCATTGATCTGGCCCACACGTGTGCCCGTGGTGTCGATCAGCGCCACTTTTTCGAGGATGGCTTCCTGCGTCCGGTCGCGCAGCCGGGCGGCGCGCCGGATGCGGGCACTCAGCGCGTTATCCACATCGGCACGCGTGATCACGCTGCGGTTGGCTTCTCGGGCGCAAAAGTCCCCGGTTCAAGCTTGCGGTGGCCGAAGCCGAGGCCGAAGCGCTGGTCGGCTTTCTCCGCGGTAGCGGCCGCGTCGTCGTCGCCGGCAGCTATCGCCGACGCCGTGACACGGTCGGCGATCTTGACGTGCTGGTGACCGCGAAGAACGGGGCCGCGGTCGGAGACCGGCTGGTGGAATACGAAAATGTCACACAGGTGGTCGCCCATGGGCCGACGCGCACCACCGTGATGCTGCGCTCCGGCCTGCAGGTCGATGTCCGTGCGGTGCCGGAAGAAAGTTATGGCGCCGCACTTCTGTACTTCACCGGTTCGAAAGCCCACAACATCGCGCTGCGCGGACTGGCGAACCAACACGGGTGGAAGCTGAACGAATACGGCCTGTTCTCTGGCAAGCGGCGGATCGCCGGCGCCACGGAGGAAGACGTCTACGAGAAGCTCGGGCTCGCCTACATCGCGCCGGAGTTGCGCGAGGACCGCGGCGAAATCGCGGCGTCGCAGGCTGGCAAACTGCCCAAACTTCTAAAACTTTCCGATGTGCGAGGCGACCTTCACGTGCACTCTGACTGGACCGACGGCACGGTCCCCATCGCGGGGATGGCAGAAGCGGCGCAGGCGCGGGGCTACGAATACATCGCCCTAACCGACCACAGCCGGCGTGTCGCCATGACGCATGGTCTCGATCCGGTGCGTTTGGCGCGCCAGATCCACGAAATCGACCGGCTCAATGAAAAATTCAAGAACTTCACGATCCTCAAGGGTATCGAGGTCGATATTCTGAAGGATGGCAGTCTCGATCTGCCGGATTCAAGCCTGGCGAAGCTGGATATCGTGGTGGCTGCGGTGCACTCGCATTTCGATCTGCCGCGCAACGCGCAGACTGATCGCGTCGTCCGGGCCCTGGAGAACCGCCATGTGTCCATTCTGGCGCATCCGACCGGGCGCTTGATCGGCGAGCGCGAGCCCTACGACATCGATATGGATGCCGTGATCTCGGCCGCGCGCAAGGCAGGCTGCTACCTCGAGATCAATGCGGAGCCGGATCGTTTGGATTTGAACGATCTTCAAGCCCACGCCGCGAAGCTCGCCGGGGTAAGGCTCGCGGTCTCGACGGATGCGCATTCGATCGATGCCTTCCAGTGCATGCGCTTCGGGATCGATCAGGCGCGGCGCGCCTGGCTCACGGCAAACGACGTATTGAATACAAGGCCACTTGCCGAGTTACGCAAGCTGCTGAAGCGTTGAGCCCCGTCCGGGGTCGGCGTTTTGAAGGCGCGCGGGGATGGCGTTGAGCCAGGTCAAAAACCCACTCCATCCCATGGTCTAGGATAATCTTTTAAATCAGAGAGGTGCGCCAGATGGAACATCAGATGTGGTCGCCTTCCGCCGTCGGACCTATTGCAAGCCGCCATCTGCGGTTATTTGCCTTGAATGGA
>JBAUUA010000350.1:0-7315 GCA_049582465.1 Bradyrhizobium sp.
TTCGGGAGACCTCGATCAGGCCGAGCGGCCGCATCAGGTCGATGAACTGGTTGATCTTGGCGGAATTGCCGGTGATCTCGAACACGAAGCTTTCGGTGGTGGCGTCGATCACGCGGGCGCGAAACGCTTCCGCCAGCCGCAGCGATTCGACCCGGTGCTCGCCGGTGCCGCGCAATTTGACCATGGCAAGTTCACGCTCGATCGAGCGGCCGGTCAGGGTCATGTCGACGACACGGTAGACCGGGACCATGCGGTCGAGCTGGTGTTTGATCTGCTCGATCACCATCGGCGTTCCCGTGGTGACGATGGTGATGCGGGAGACGTGCTTCTGGTTCTCGGTCTCCGAGACGGTGAGACTTTCGATGTTGTAGCCGCGTCCGGAGAACAGCCCGATCACGCGGGCGAGCACGCCGGGCTCGTTCTGCACCAGCACCGAGAGCGTGTGCGCCTCGGTCGGCTCGTGGCGGTCTTCCATGAAATAGGCGGATGCGGGCTGGTTGGCGGGCTGGTTCATTGTCGTCGTCCCCAATTCTGCGCTCACACCAGCGCCTTGCCGCCGGCGAAGGCCGCGGCCTGTGGAATGATCCATCGGTTGAACAGATCGAAATCGATGTTGCCGCCGCTCAGGATCAGGCCGACCCGTTTTCCCCGGATCTTCGCCTTCTCCTGCATGGCAGCGGCGAGCGCGGCGGCGCCGGCGCCCTCGGCAAGATTATGGGTATCGGTCCAGTAGGCGCGGATCGCCGCGGCCACCTCATCGTCGCTGACCTGCACAATGCGGGACGCGCCCTTGCGGATGATCGCAAGCGCGTCCGCGTCGGGGACGCGCGTCGCCATGCCGTCGGCCAGCGTATTGCTGCTGTTCGTCTTCACGATCGTGCCGGCCGCGAACGACAGCGCATAGGACGGCGCTTCCGTCGACTGCACGCCGACGATCTCGGTGCGCAGCCCGAGCAGATCGCGCGTCAGGATGCAGCCGCAGATGCCAGAGCCTTGCCCGATCGGAACATAGAGAATGTCGAGGTCCGGCGCCTTGCGCAGGAGTTCGAGCGCGTAGGTCGCAACCCCCGTCACCAGATCGGGATGAAACGACGGCACGAATTCGAGCCCATCGCGCCTGGCGTGAACCTCGGCCTCTTCGCGGGCGGCCTGGAAATCCTCGCCGTGCTCGACCAGATCGGCGCCGAAAGCCCGCATCGCGCGGTTCTTCTCGACCGAATTGCCATGCGGCACATAGATCGTCACCGGCACGCCGTAGCGGCTCGCCGCGAAAGCCAGGCTCTGGCCGTGATTGCCCCTTGTGGCCGAGATCAGCCCGGGCGTATTGGGCCGTTCGCGCTTGAGACGATCCACATAGACGAGCCCGCCGCGTACCTTGAAGGCGCCGATCGGGGTGTGGTTCTCGTGCTTGACGATGGCGGTGGCGCCGAGCCGGTCCGACAATAGCGGCCACGCGTAAGCCGGCGTCGGCGGCATCGCCGCGCCGACGATGGCCTGTGCGTTTTCCAATTGCCCGAGATCAAACATCGGCCCGCCTCGCCCTCACACCAGCGCCTTGCCGCCGGCGAAGGCGGTGGCGGTGGCTTCGTCGGTGGCTTCCGCCGGCAGCAGCATTTCATTGTGCGCCTTGCCGGACGGAATCATCGGGAAGCAGTTTTCCAGCGCCGCCACCCGGCAGTCGAACAGCACCGGACGCTTGACGTTGATCATCTCCTTGATCGCGCCGTCGAGATCGCCGGGCTTGATGGCCTGGATGCCGACGCAGCCGAAGGCATCCGCGAGCTTGACGAAATCCGGCAAGGCTTCCGAATAGGAATGCGACAGCCGGTTGCCGTGCAGCAACTGCTGCCACTGCCGCACCATGCCCATATACTGGTTGTTCAGGATGAAGATCTTGATCGGCAGTTCGAATTGGACGGCCGTCGACATCTCCTGCATCGTCATCTGAACCGAGGCGTCGCCGGCGATGTCGATCACCAGGCTGTCGGGATGCGCAACCTGCACGCCCAGCGCCGCCGGCAGGCCATAGCCCATGGTGCCGAGGCCGCCCGAGGTCATCCAGCGGTGCGGCTCCTCGAAGCCGAAGAATTGCGCCGCCCACATCTGATGCTGGCCGACTTCGGTGGTGATGTAGACGTCGCGGCCGCGCGTGGCCTCGAACAGCCGCTGGATCGCGAATTGCGGCAGGATGATATCGTTGTTCTTCTTGTAGGACAGCGAATTGCGCGCGCGCCATTTCGCGACTTCCTGCCACCACGGCTTGATGTCGGGCTTCTTGGCCTCCGCCTTGAACACCTGCAAGAGATCGCCCATCACATTGCCGGCGTCGCCGATGATCGGCACGTCGACGCGGATGTTCTTGTTGATCGAGGACGGATCGATATCGATGTGGATCTTCTTGGAGCCCGGCGAAAACGCATCGACGCGTCCGGTGATGCGGTCGTCGAAGCGCGCGCCGATGCACAGCATGACGTCGCAGTCATGCATCGCCATGTTGGCTTCGTAGGTGCCGTGCATGCCGAGCATGCCGAGCCAGTTCTTGCCCGATGCCGGATAGGCGCCGAGGCCCATCAATGTGGACGTGATGGGAAAACCGGTGGCCTCGACCAGTTCACGCAGCAGCCGCGAGGCTTCGGGTCCGGAATTGATGACGCCGCCGCCCGAGTAGATCACCGGACGCTTCGCGGCGGCGAGCAGCGCCACCGCTTTCCGGATCTGCCCGGCGTCGCCCTTGACCCGCGGCGCGTAGGACACGTGCACATCAGCCTTGCGCGGCGGATGATAGGTGCCGACCGCGAACTGCACGTCCTTCGGCACATCGACCAGGACCGGGCCGGGCCGTCCGGTGCTGGCGACGTAGAACGCCTCGTGCAGCACCTTGGCGAGATCGTTGACGTCGCGCACCAGCCAGTTGTGCTTGGTGCAGGGCCGGGTGATGCCGACGGTGTCGCATTCCTGGAACGCGTCGTTGCCGATCAAATGCGTAGGAACCTGCCCGGTGATGCACACCAGCGGGATCGAATCCATCAGCGCATCCGTCAGCGGCGTCACCATGTTGGTGGCGCCGGGGCCCGACGTCACCAGCACCACGCCCGGCTTGCCGGTGGAGCGCGCATAGCCCTCCGCGGCGTGGCCGGCGCCCTGCTCGTGCCGCACCAGGATGTGCTCGACCTCGCTCTGCTGGAAGATCTCGTCATAGATCGGAAGCACCGCGCCGCCGGGATAACCGAAGAGATGCTTGACGCCATGATCAATCAGCGCCCGCACGATCATCGCTGCGCCGGTCATCTGGTTGGGGTCGTGGCTCTGGTCACTCATGGCTTGCTCCGGATGCGCTGTTCTGGCGCGGCTTGGTTTGGAGGTAGAGGCTTCGGCTATTGGGAAAATAAAAAGGGGCCCAAGAGGCCCCATGCACACCGCCCGAATTTGGGATGGCCTTAGCCATCCCCGGCGGTGCGCCTGGGTACGACGACGATAAGGAGTTTGGTAATTTTGTTACGCATATGGCCGCTTGGACTTCCCAAAGGTTGCGCGAACATAACGGCCAACCCCGGAAAGTCAAGGGTGGGGCGTCGCCTGGCGCGATTTGGGCAGTTTAGCGGGGTTCCGGGCGTTCGGCGAGAGCGAAAATTGGGCTTTTGATATGCGGGCACCCTGGAGCCGTCATTCCGGGGCGCGCGCAAGCGCGAACCCGGAATCTCGAGATTCCCCGATGTGCAATCGCACATCTGAGGTTCGCTCGTTTCACGAGCGCCCCGGAATGACAGTTTGTAGCCATTGCCCCGCCTGCTCCGGCTTCACCCATTCGAATTCCGGCAGCTGGTGCCGGAACCAGGTGAACTGCCGCTTGGCGTAGTGACGGGTGTCGGCGCGGCCGATGGTGGCCGCCTCTTCCAGTGTGATCTCGCCCTTGAGATGCCGGATCAGCGCCGGCACGCCATGGGCCTTCATCGCCGGCAGCAGGGGATCGAGGCGCCGCGCCGCCAGCGCCGCCACTTCCTCCAGCGCCCCGGCCTGCAGCATCGCATCGAAGCGGGCGTCGATCCGCGCATAAAGCGCATCGCGGTCGGGCTCGAGAAAAAGCGCGCTGAACGTGCCCGGCGGCAACAGCGGCGGCAAGCCGTCGCGATGCCAGTCGGTCAGCGAACGCCCGGTGGCTTCGACGACTTCCAGCGCGCGTGCGATGCGGATGCGGTCGCGCGGCTTCAGACGCTCGGCGCTCGCCGGGTCGCGCTTGCCAAGCTCGGCATGCAGCGCCTCGATGCCGTCGCACTCCAGCCGCGCGCGCACGCCTTCGCGGATCTCTGGGGGGATCGGCGGCACCGCCGACAGCCCGCGCGTCAACGCCTTGAAATAGAGGCCCGAGCCGCCGATGAAAATCGGCAGCCAATCCTGCGCGCGCGCTTCCGCCAGCACGTTGGCGGCATCGGCCACCCAGCTCCCGGCGGAGAAATTCACGGCGGCGTCGACATGGCCATAGAGCCGGTGCGGAACCTGAGCCTCCTCGTGCCGAGCGGGGCGCGCCGTGATGATGCGGAGGTCGCGATAGACCTGCATGGAATCGGCATTGATGACGACGCCGCCGGTTTTTTGCGCAAGGACGAGCGCCAGCGCCGACTTGCCGCTGGCGGTCGGCCCTGCGATAAGCACCGCCTTGCTGCCCTGTCCCGGTGAAACCACGTCAGATGTCTCTCGTCGCCACGCTGATCTGCAACCCCGCCAACCCCGCGCTCGATAGCACGGTGGTGGACGGGGCGCGCGCCATTTTGCCCTCGGCAGGCCCCGCGCACTGGCTGTTCGACGAAGTGGCGGTCGATATCCCCTTCGTTGCCGAGGGCCAAATTCTTTCCGAAGGCCTCCATGCGATCGAAGCCCGCCTGCGCGAGGTGCGCGGCGACCTGCCGATCGATATCGTCGTGCAGCCGCGGGCCGTGCGGCGCAAGAAGCTTTTTCTGGCCGACATGGATTCCACCATGATCGGCCAGGAATGCATCGACGAGCTTGCCGACTTTGCCGGGCTGAAGGCACATGTCTCGGCCATCACCGAACGGGCGATGCGCGGCGAGATCGCGTTCGAGCCGGCGCTGCGCGAGCGCGTCGCGCTGCTGAAGGATCTGCCGGCCGGCGTGGTCGATGAGGTGCTGGAAAAGCGCATCACGCTGACGCCGGGCGGCCGCGAACTGGTCGCGACCATGCGCGCCTTTGGCGCCTGGACCTGCCTGATCTCGGGCGGTTTTACCCTGTTCACCAACAGCATTGCGGCGAAGATCGGCTTTCAGGAAAACCGTGCCAACGAACTCGTGGTCCGCGACGGCAAGTTCACCGGCGAGGTCCGTGAGCCGATCCTGGGGCGCGCGGCGAAACTGGCGACGCTGATCGAACTCACAGAGTCCTTCGATCTCGACGAGATCGACACGCTGGTGGTCGGCGACGGCGCCAACGATCTCGGCATGATCCAGAAAGCGGGGTTAGGGGTGGCCTATCACGCCAAGCCAGCGGTATCGGCCGCGGCCGCCGCGCGGATCGACCACGGCGACCTCACGGCCTTGCTCTATGCGCAGGGGTATCGAAGGGATGAGTTTGCGGCGACGTGAGCTCCGCACATTCAGCCGTCATGCCCGGACTTGATCCGGGCATCCATCCATCTTGAAAGAATCTTGCGAAGCAGATGGATTGCCGGGTCAAGCCCGGCAATGACGATTGATCCCTACTGCACGCTCAGCGCGACGAAGCGCAACTCGCCATCGGCGTTCGATACCAGCAGCAGCACCGATTTCTTGCCATCCTTTTTCAACTGGTCAACGCGCTTCTTGACGTCGGCGGCGTTGGCGACCGCCTCCTGCGCCACCTCGACGATGACCTCGCCGGGGCTGAGGCGCTTGTCGGCGGCGTCCGAGGTGCTGTCGACATTGGTGATGATGACGCCCTTGACGCTGTCCTTGATCTTGTAGCGGCTGCGCAGGTCCTTCGACAGCGTGGCGAGATCGAGGCCGAGCGCCTTCTGCGTCACCGGTTTTTCCGCGGGCTCGTCCTTTTTCACCGCGGCCGGCACCGCCTTGTCGGTGTCCTCGAGGCGGCCGAGCGTGACCTTGTGGGTCTCCTCCTGGCCTTTGCGGATGATGATGACGTCGACTTCCTTGCCGACGGCGGTGTCGGCCACCACGCGCGACAGATCCTTCGGCTCCTTGATGTCCTTGCCGTCGAACTTGATCACGACGTCGCCGGGCTCGATACCCGCAGGCTTCGCCGGGCCCTTGTCCTCGACGCCGGCGATCAGGGCGCCGCGCGCGGGCTTTATGTTGAGGCTTTCGGCGATCTCGTCGGTCACGGTCTGGATGCGGACGCCGAGCCAGCCGCGGCGCAGCTCGCCGAACTGCCGGAGCTGATCGACCACGCTGGCCACGGTCTTCGACGGCACCGCAAAGCCGATGCCGATCGAACCGCCGGAGGGCGAGATGATCAGCGTGTTGACGCCGATCACTTCGCCGTCGAGGTTGAACAGCGGGCCGCCGGAATTGCCGCGGTTGATGGCGGCGTCGGTCTGGATGTAGTTGTCATAGGGGCCCGTGGAGATGTCGCGGTTGCGCGCCGAGACGATGCCGGCCGTCACCGTGCCGCCGAGGCTGAACGGGTTGCCGATCGCGATCACCCATTCGCCGAGCCGCAGCTTGTCGGAGTCGCCGAACTTCACCGCGGTCAACGGCTTGTTCGGCGTGAACTTCAGCACCGCCAGGTCGGTCTTCTTGTCGACGCCGACGATCTCGGCCTTGAACTTGCTGCCGTCGTTCATGATGACGCTGATCTCGTCGGCATCCGCGATGACGTGATTGTTGGTCACGACGACGCCGGAGGTATCGACGATGAAGCCAGAGCCGAGCGAGTTGGTCTTGTGCGGCTGCAGGTCGCCGCCCTTGCCGCCCTGACCGCCGCGGCGGTTCTTGAAGAAGTCGTCGAAGAACTCCTCGAACGGCGAACCTGGCGGCAGTTGCGGCATCGCGCCCCTGCCCTCGGCTCCGCCGCCCTTGGCCTCGACGGTCTGCGAGGTCGAGATGTTGACCACCGCATCGATCACTTTCTCGGCCACGTCGGCGATGCCATCGGGGCCGCGCGCCAGCGCCTGCACCGAAAGGGCCGGCGCGGACAGCAGGACGCCGGCGGCGCCAAGGCAGATGGCGGCCAGCACGGGACGCAGGCGATGGCTCAGGGCTGGAATCGCACCGGTCATATCAGCTTTTTCTCCTCACAAATCGGGACGGAATTTGAAGTCCACAGTGCGCCCGAACGGGGTTGCCGCGCAAGCATTTGAGCCGGACAT
>JBAUUA010000351.1:0-6540 GCA_049582465.1 Bradyrhizobium sp.
ACAGCGGACCGACCGCAACCCCGAACAACAGGCAGGAGATGGTCGGAAAGACGCCGTCGACGAACAGCACCAGCGCCAGGGCGGCGAGCAGCGCACAGCCGATGATCGCCGCGATCGGCCTGCCCGAGCGGTGCACGAGATATCCGCCGGACGGAATCGCCAGGATCGTGAACCAGATCGCGAGGCTGGTCAGGGAGGCCGCAACCGTGGGCGTCGATCCCTGCGCCACGATCAGCAGGGGCGCATAGCTGAAGAACAAAATGCAGGCGAGATTCATCCCGCCCCAGATCAGGCCTGCGATCGTGACCGGAAGCAGAACGGCAACGGGCAGCCCGGCGCGGTCGATCGCCGCCGGCTGCGGCGGCTGCTCGCGCTCCGAAACAAACGTGAAAGCAACGAGCACGAGGCTGGCGCAAACGGCGCTGGACAGCATCACCGCGGGCCATCCGAGGCGTTGCGCGATAGTGGCCTGGATCGGCAGAGCCAGCATCGCCCCGAACGGCCAGCTCATCTGCAAGAGCGACATCGCCAGGACGATTTCGCGACTGTCGAACCAGTCCACCGTCATCTTGGTCGCCACCAGAACGACGATCGTCGCCCCCACGCCGCCGATCGTGCGCGCGATGAGTGCGGCCGCGAAACCATCGGACCAGCTCAATGCAGCCCCGGAAATCACCATCATCGCCAGCCCGGCAAGCCCGAGCTTCTTTTCCCGAAAGCGCTGTCCCAGCAACCCGGCCGGAAAGGCGACGACGATGCCGGGCAGCAGGTAGGCCCCGAGAAGCATGCCGATCTCGGAGTAATTGATGCCCAGATCCTGCATCAGCATGTTCGCGGTCGATCCGATCGACTGGAACTGAAATCCGGTCGCCGCGCGCGCCGCGAACAGGACCGCCAGGATCATCCATCGTCGGCCCGGCATCCGCACCTCTCCGATCAATCCGGATGGTCGCCGCTGACGAGGCCGACGCTGAGCGAATTGGAGAATTCGGACAGTTCCTCCTCGGAGATGTCGTGAAGCGAGAGACGAAGCTGCATGATGGCGAGATCGATCAGATGGCCGGCAAAGGAAGCGCCGCGGGAAATGACGATGTTGCGCTGCTCCGTCAGAACCTGGACGACGTTGCGCAGCCTGCGCTCACTGAGCTCATCCATAGCGATGCCCCCTGGAATGGCGCGGTGAGGTGGCGACCAGCCAGTGGCGCGTGGTCACGATGTCGGCGAACAATTCAATGGCGCTCGTCGTGACGGCGTGGACCGCCCCTGCGTCGGTGGCAATTCGACCCCGGCTCGCGGAGGCATCGCTCAGGAAAGTCACGCGATGGCCGCGATGGGAAGCATCGATGGCCGTTGCAAGACAGGTCTCGTCGGCAACGAGGCCGGCGATGACAAAGCTTCCGACCTGCGAAACCACATCGTCGAACAGCTGGTTGGTATAGCAGGAAGGCTGCGACCGCTCGAACACCATGTCGGATCGCTTCGGCTCGAAACCTGAAATCCAGGCGGATTGCGCCGACCTTTCGATCACTCCCTGATTTTCCCCCCGCCGTGTAAACGCGATGGGGAGTCCCAGACTCCGCGCATGCCGTATCGCGGACATGCAATTATCCAGCGATCGCAAGAGATCGAACGCACCGTTTTTCAACAGTTCGCCGTAGTTCTTCTCCTGCAAATCGACCATCACGAGCAGACGGCTGCTCGATGCGGCAACGTAAGTCCGCAAATCGACAACGGAACTCATCGCGACCAACCGAAGCTTGGCGCAACAGAGGCGCTGCGGTTTGCCGACAGCTCGAGGATGCCGGGAACGTCCCATTGTCCCTCGGGCCGGATCAGGACGTAGGGATCGTCGCTGAGGGTTATGCAGTGGGGGTGCTCCTCGGCTTCGAGCTTGACCTCAACATAGTCGAAATCCGAAAATGCGAACTCGCGGGCGTCCGCGGCGCGGACGAACCCGCGCTTCTCCCAAAAATTGACCAGCCGCTTCTGGGAATGCGCGTACAGAACGCGGTAGCCTTTTTTCCGACAGAGCTCGATTGCCGTGTCCACGATCTGCCCGGCCAGGCCAGCGTTCCGGTTCGCGTTGCGGACGGCCAGCCGCTCGAGCTTGGCGAAATCGGCGAAGTACCGGATGCGCATGCAGCCGACCGGCTCGTGTCCCTTGTGGCAAATCAGGTGCGTTGCGGAAAAGTCGTTGCCGTCGAACTCTTCCTCGAAAGGACAGTGCTGCTCACCGATATAGACGGCGCTGCGGATCGCGATGACCCGGGTCATTTCTTCCATCGAACGAACGACCCGAACGGATACTGAGTCTCGCTCCGAGACCTTGGTCGCGGGGACCTCTTGCGATCGATCCAGCATCTGCAGATGCGGCGCGATCACGCCGTCGTAACGCGCTCCCGGAGAAAACCCGAGCGGCTCCAGAACTCGGAGGCCTTCCTTCGTGATCGGTCGCGAATAGATGTTGACGCCCTGGTAAAGCGGCGTCGAGAATTTCTGCAGCACCAGCGGGATCGCCGCGGCGATCGAGCCCTTGGCATGAATGGCCCAGACATAGATTCCCGCGGGCCGCTCCGATTGCCGCGCGACGAGGGAGATATCGGGATTACGCGTATCGAGGCTGCCGTCGACGAGCCGGCGCGTGCCTTCGTGCGTCAGCGGCAGCACTGCGAGGAAACCCTCACCCGTCGGAGAGGCGATGTCGAAATTATCTTTCCTCGCGATGGCCCAGAAGGTGTCCGGGTTGTGGTTTGCCACTGCTTGAACGATTCCGTTGGAGGTCAAGCCGGGGATGTCTTCTCGTGCCGCGTCCATCAGCGAGGCAATGCCGGCGGCATCGACGGTAAAAATCACCGTGCGCCTCGCCATTTGCATGATGGTCATCTTATTGAGCGAACGCGTGGGTCCCGGTGCGGTACTTCTCCTCGCGGCTTTGCGAACGAAATCGAGGTCAAGCGCGGTCATCACTCATTCTCTTGAGGTTGTGGATTTGGCCAATCTCTGCCAAGAATAGAAGGTGGCAAACGGGGGAACTTGTATGCACTCACCTGAGAGCAGGGGTGCGCACCAGCGTGCACACCCGGTAGGGAGAATAGCGGACTGGGACTCGGTTCGGATTTTCCTCGAAGTGGCCCGGATAGGCAGCTTCCGGGCCTCAGCCATTGAACTGAACGCATCCGCGAATTACTTGCGGAAGCGAATTTTGCAACTTGAGGACGCTTACAAAACCACCTTGATGACCCGCCATATCGACGGCATCAGGCTGACGCCGGAAGGAATGCAGGTTCTCGAAGCGGCCAAACGGATGGAAGAGGCTTCTTTTGGTCTGGACCGCGCACTCAGTCGAACGACACCGGCGTTGAGCGGCGAGGTTCGCTTTGCCATCACCGAGGGGCTGGGTACATTTTGGGTCGCTCCCCGGCTGATCGAATTCCAGCGGGTCTATCCGGGTCTGCTTGTGGATCTGAAATGCGAGATGCGTTCGGCGGACGTGCTTCGTCTCGAAGCTGATGTCGCCGTGCAATTGGAGGAACCCAACAAGCCGGACCTTAAGCGGGTCAAGGTTGGGCGCCTCCACATGATGCCCTTCGTCAGCCCTTCCTATGTCGAAATATACGGAATGCCCAAGGACGAAGACGACATCCGTCAGAACCACCGGATCGTCATTCAGGATGCCGATCAAACCCGCGCGCAGGACATGTACGACAGGTATGCCGGTCGCGAGCAGATCGGTTTCGTCGCGATGCGCAACAACGTCAGCAGCGCTCACGTCTGGGCGGTTTCCAAAGGCGCCGGTATTGGCTGGTTGCCGACCTATATTCCCGCTATCGCCGGGCCGCTGATCCCGCTCGACCTGGATATCAAGTTTCAGCTCGATATCTGGCTCACCTATCATCCCGACGCAAAGCGGATTCCGCGCGTCAAACAACTGATCGAGTGGACCATTCAGGCCTTTGACGGCCGCAAGTATCCCTGGTTTCGGGATGACTTCGTCCACCCCGATGATCTGCAGAAGTCATACAAGGGCGAACCCCTTGTGAATTTATTCGCCGGGTTCATGAAGGAATCGCGATCGCAAGTCGGCTGATCGCACAGGCAGAGCGAAGCAATGGGCAACCTCACCGACGGACATATCGACCGGCTTGTGAAAGCAAGATGGCTTGCGATCGGGGTGTCGCAATCCGATCTTGCCGAAGTGCTCGACGCCGCGTTTCAGCAAGGACAGAACGACGGCAACGGATCGAACGGAACCGATGCCAATCGCCTGTTGCAGGTCGCCGAAGCTCTCGACTTCCTTCACAGCCACGCCGTCGGCGTCGAACAGAGCGAGCCAGACGGCCTGTTGGCGCAAAATGCCAGCTCGCTGCAATCGCTGCTCGAACTGCGCCTGCTGCGGGCCTTCAACGAACTGAGCGACCATCGCACCAAACGGATGCTGGTTCACCTCGCCGAGCAGATCGTCAAGCGCCAGGCCAACCGCCGCGGAGATGCCGGCTAGGGGGCCGATCGGAATCGGCCCCGGATCAATGCACAAAGCCGACAGCGATCAGGCCGCGAGCGAGGTCCGCTCGCCGGATTTGAGCCGAACCGACTTGCCGCCCGGTGGATTGCGCGGCGGATGGTCGAGGCTGGAAAGCGCCTCGAGGATCTCATCGATAGAAACCGCGCGCCTGGCGCCGGGAATGGCGCGCAAGGAGGGACAGGACGTCACCGCCGCGGCATCGGACGCCCAGGAGGCCAGGATGGCCCGTTTCTCCGCCCGGGACAGCGTGGTGTCGGCGAGTACATCCCGGGGATGATCGAAAACCGAACCGGGATGTAAAATGGCATTCAGATCGTACACATTTTGATCAGAGTGGCGGTCAAGATCGGTCATGTCGTCCTCCTCAAACTCCTTTCGTTTCGGGACGGCAAACGAATTAGAAAAGCCGGAGCTCCGTTCAAGACCCCCGCCGGAAATTTTTTGACCGCACCCCGCGGCCGAAATGGCGCGCCGGGCCGGCATCGGCGGGGGCAACTTCGAATTTACCAAAAAATCTCTTGCCCTCTTGAAACCAGAAAAGCCTTTGCTAATTTTTTGTCCGCCGCGACACGCGGCACGGGCGCCTTTCGCAGGGCCTGGTTGAGACGGGCGCCGACGGTGTCCGGCGCCTGCTCGTACCCATCTTGCTCAATGGAGGATTTGGATATGGGAACCTACGACTTCACTCCCCTTTGGCGGTCGACGATCGGCTTTGACCGCTTTTTCGATCTGGTCGATGCCGCGCAACATCCCGGCAGCGACGACAATTACCCGCCCTGCAACGTCGAGCGGCTTGGCGAGGACCGCTACCAGATATCGCTGGCGCTGGCGGGTTTTGCTCCCGACGAGATCGCCATTACCGCCGAGCAGAACGTGTTGACGGTGGAAGGCCGCAAGGCCGACAAGACGCAGCGCGAATTCCTCTATCAGGGTATCTCGTCGCGGCCGTTCAAGCGCCAGTTCAACCTGGCCGACTACGTCCAGGTCAAGGGCGCGACCTTTGACAATGGGCTGCTGCAGATCGAACTGGTCCGCGAGGTTCCCGAGGCGATGAAGCCGCGCCGGATCGCGATCAACGGCTCGGCTGCTTCCAGCACCCGCGCGATCGAGACCAAGGCGGCCTGACCCGCATCGCAGCAAGGACCTGCCGCGGGAAATCCCCCGCGGCTGGTCGGCTCGCATCTGCGGTTCCCCAGCGATTCCCGCGCGGCTGAGATCGAACTGGCGCCAACGGCGCGGTACAACCCTGGAATGTCGTCCCGCGCATGGTCGCGATGCATCCTGCGGCATTGAACCCGGCCGAAAATCCGTGTCTGTGAGCGGGCCGGGCGAGAAAACCGGTCCGGTGGATGACGCCCCCGGACCGGGGGCCGCGGCGTCTTTGAACCCGGGCCAGAACCACCGCTCCATGTCCGCCTCCGATCAAACCTCCGGCGCCAGCGCCTCCGGCAACTGGCTCGCCAACCAGCCCTATCTGCTGCTCTCCATCACCGCATTGTGCTGGGCCGGCAACGCCATCGTCGGCCGCCTCGCCGCCGGGCACATTCCGCCGGTGACATTGTCGTTCCTGCGCTGGTCGCTGGCGTTCCTGATCGTTCTGCCGATCGCCTGGAGTCATTTGAAGCGCGACTGGGCCGCGATCCGCGGCAAGCTCGGCACCATGATCGTGCTCTCCATCACCGGCATCGGCATCTTCAACACCCTGCAATACTGGGCGCTCGAATATACCCAGGCGCTGAACACGCTGCTGCTGCAGTCGGCCGGCCCGCTGTTCGTCGCGGTATGGTCCCTGGTCCTGCTCGGCGTCCGGCTGACGCTGGCGCAGGCCTGCGGAATCGCAGTGTCGCTGGCCGGCGTGCTGGTGATCCTGCTGCACGGCGACCTCACCACACTCAAGAGCATCGAGTTCAACAAGGGCGACCTCATCTTCACCGTCGCGCTGGTGATCTTCGGGCTGTATTCGGTGCTGACGCTGAAGCGGCCCGAGATTCACGGCCTGTCGTTCGTGGGCTTCACCT
>JBAUUA010000352.1:0-1505 GCA_049582465.1 Bradyrhizobium sp.
CGCACACGAGCATACAGGTTCAGCGGAAGCAGTCCGGCCTTCCCTGCGCAATGGTTTTACGGCTTATGTCGAGCTCTCCCCGGCGATCGGGCTTTCTTGTCACCGTCGCTTGCGAAAATCACTTCCCGCAAACTTGACGCCGGCGTCGAGGCGTCAGGACCACACGATTTTGCCGTCCGCCAGCAAAACGCTCTCGTCAGAAGCGCCGCTTGCGGCCATCGCATCCAACCCCGCGTCCGTGACGATCGCGATACGCCCCTCGAGTGGGGTGGACGGCGGCAGTTATGAAAGTGATTTGCGGAAAACGGAAAGCAGAAAATTTTTTCGATCGGGACTGGACAGGGCAAATCAGCTTGAACGGATTGGAGAAATTAGATTTTAGGCGCAACCGATTTTTGCCTCACGCCGCGCGCCTGACATCCTCCGCCAGCGCCCGATACGACAACGCTTCGGCGAGATGCAGCTTGCCGATCTTTTCCGCGCCGTCGAGGTCGGCCAGCGTGCGGGCGACGCGCAGCACGCGGTGATAGCCGCGCGCCGACAGCCGCATGGTCTCGGATGCCTCGCGCAAGAGTTTCGTGCCGGCGGCGTCCGGCTGCGCGATGGTCTCCAGCAGCGAGGCCGGCGCTTCGGCGTTGGTGCGGATCTGCGGCAATCCGGCCGCGGCGTAACGCTTGAGCTGAATGTCGCGCGCCGCGGCGACTCTTGTGGCGACTTCGGCCGATCCCTCCGCCGGCGGCGGCAGAATCAGATCCGCGGCAGTCACCGCCGGCACCTCGATCCGCAGATCGATGCGGTCCATCAGCGGGCCGGAGATGCGCGCCTGGTAATCGCTCGTGCAGCGGTCGATCCGTCCGCGCTTGCAGGAAAAGCCGGGGCTCATAGGCATGCCCGCAGCGGCAGGGGTTCATCGCCGCCACCAGCATGAAACGCGCGGGGTAGGTGACGCGATGATTGGCGCGGGACACCGCGACCTCGCCGTTCTCCAGCGGCTGGCGCAGCGAATCCAGCACGCGCGGATCGAACTCCGGCAACTCGTCGAGGAACAGCACGCCCTGATGCGCCAGCGAGATCTCGCCGGGCTTTGCGCGCATGCCGCCGCCGGTCAACGCGGCCATGCTGGCGGAATGATGGGGCGCGCGGAACGGCCGCCTCGCGGTCAGCGCGCCGTCGCGGATTTCGCCGGCGACCGAGGCAATCATCGACACTTCCAGAAGCTCCGACGGCGACAGCGGCGGCAGGATCGAGGGCAGCCGCGCCGCAAGCATCGATTTGCCCGCGCCGGGCGACCCCATCATCAAGAGATGATGCCCGCCGGCCGCCGCGATCTCGAGCGCGCGTTTTGCGCTTTCCTGGCCCTTGATGTCGCGCAGGTCGAGCAGGCTCGCTGGGGCCTCGTGCACTTTCGGCTGCGGCCGCGACAGCACCTGCGTGCCCTTGAAGTGATTGGCGATCTGGATCAGCGAACTCGCCGCGATGATCTGGATATCGGGGCTGGCCCAGGC
>JBAUUA010000353.1:0-6627 GCA_049582465.1 Bradyrhizobium sp.
GCACGGGGCGCCGCGGCGGAGGCGGCGGGGCGCCCGGCTTGCGCTCGGCGGTCAGCGCAATCATGGCGACGGTGACGCCGGGAATGGCGCGCACGGCGGCTTCGGCCTGCGCGCGCACGCTTTCCCAGGCGCGGGCTTCCGCAGCGTCGACATTGATCGAAAAGAACACCTTGCCATCGGTGACCGTGACCGGCGACAAGACATTGGCCTTGGTCAAGGCGACGCCGCGCGGCGATGCCACCTTGGCTAGCGCTTCGAGAACCTGTTGCTGCGTGACGCCCAAAGCGCATCTCCCAAATAAATCCCGGATGCGACCCATAGAGCGGTCCCGCCCAAAAGGCTACCTCGCTCCGACGTCATCCGCCCGTTCTCGCGGGGCCGATCCGCCCTGCTCCTTGGCCGCCTCGTAGTTCAGCTCGATCATGACGCCATTGGGGTCATTGACGAAGATCTGCCAGAGATCGCCGCCCGGAACCTGGCGCGCGTCAAACGGCATCCCCTTGGATTCCAGCCGCTTCTTCATGCCGGCAAATCCCTGGCTGACGAAGGCGACGTGATGGACCACGCCGGAATCCGGCTTTTGCGGCTCGTCGGTCTTGGAGATATCGACCAGGTGCACCACCGGCTTGCCCTCCGAATACATCCAGGCGCCGGGGAACGCGAAATCCGGCCGGGCGCCCTTCTCCAGTCCCAGCACATCCTCGTAGAACCGGACCGTGTCCGCGAGCTTGCGGGTCCGGATGTTGAAGTGGTCGAGCACGCCAACGCTCATGTTCATGTGGTGTCACTCCCTTTTTGTTGAAGCCTTTGATACGGCTCACCTTAGCACAAAACCCGCTCCTGCCGCCAAACGCGGCCGTTGCCCTTCATGGCACAGGGTTTATTGTGCCCCTTCCACGTCGTCAGCGGAACCGGTTTCGGCCACCCGACCGGCCTGCCGCCCTCCTCCAGAACACGGCCCGGCACATTCAATGCCGGCAAAACCCCCGGGGTTATACACATGGCTAAAGTCGCTTTTCTCGGTCTCGGCGTAATGGGCTTTCCGATGGCGGGGCATCTGGTGAAAAAAGGTAGCCACGACGTCACGGTTTTCAACCGGACGGGAGCCAAGGCCAAGCAATGGGCCGAGAAATTCGGCGGCAGGACCGCGGCGACACCCAAGGCCGCCGCGGAGGGACAAGACTTCGTGATGTGCTGCGTGGGCAACGACAATGACCTGCGCGCGGTCACGCTCGGCGCCGACGGCGCCTTCGCCGGCATGAAAAAGGGCGCGACTTTCGTCGATCACACCACCGCATCCGCCGAGGTCGCGCGCGAACTCGACGCAGCTGCGGCCAAGGCAGGCTTCAAGTTCGTCGATGCCCCGGTGTCCGGCGGCCAGGCCGGCGCGGAAAACGGCGTATTGACGGTGATGTGCGGCGGCAAGGAAGACGCCTATGCGGGCGCCGAGCCGGTCATCGCTGCCTACGCCCGGATGTGCAAGCTGCTCGGACCCGCCGGCTCCGGCCAATTGACCAAAATGGTCAACCAGATCTGCATCGCCGGCCTCGTCGAGGGCCTCTCCGAGGGCATTCATTTCGCCAAGAAAGCCGGCCTCGACGTCCAGGCGGTGATCGACACGATCTCGAAGGGCGCCGCGCAATCCTGGCAGATGGAAAACCGCTACAAGACCATGAACGAGGGCAAGTTCGATTTCGGCTTCGCGGTGGAATGGATGCGCAAGGACCTGTCGATCTGTTTCGCCGAAGCGCGGCGCAACGGCGCGAGCCTGCCCGTGACCGCCTTGGTCGACAATTTCTATTCGGAAGTCGAGAAGATGGGCGGCAAACGCTGGGATACGTCGAGCCTCTTGGCACGGCTGGAGCGCTGACGCCGGGGGCCGCCGCAAAGGTTAACTTAACCTCCCATTAAGGTGATTCTTTAGCGCTTTAAGTCACCTCTTAAGGATTTAGCGCCACAGATAGACAATGCAAAAGCCCGCGCGGTTCGCGGGCAGGATTTGTGTTGTTTGATGAGTAAACCCGCCGATAAGCCCGAAGTTGTCCAGCTTCCGGCTGAACCGCCCGTCGCAGCGCCGGCGAGTACGCGCCGCGCCGCCGCGCAGCGGGTTCGCGAAGCCCGCGATCGGTTAACGTCGACCAGCGGAACCCGCCCGGCGTTTGACCGCGAATTGATCCGCCAATATGCCCAGACGCGGATATCGGCGTCCTTTGTCGTCATGCTGCTGGTGGTGGCAACGGGCCTGTTCTTCGGGTTCTGGATGCAGCCGATTTCGGCGGCGGCCTGGACCTGCGGCATGCTCTGCATTCACGCCGCCATCATTCGCCATTGCGCGAGATTCCTCGCCGAATCCCCCTCGCTCACCGCGACCCGCAAGTGGCGGACGCGCTTCGTGCTGCTCGATCTCCTGTACGGCCTGAGCTGGACCGCGATCCTGGTCCATCCCGCCGGCCTCGACATGGTCTCGAACACGCTGATGATGTTCCTGATGCTGCTGGTGATCGCGGTATCGAGCATGCTGTCGGCCAATTTGCCGATCGCGGCGCTGGCGGCGACCGCGCCGGTCACGGTGGCGATCGCGCTGAATTTTGTGCTGAGCGGCACGTTCGACAATTACGTCCTCGCGGTGCTGGCGCTGGCGGCGGAAGGCTATTTCGCGCTGCTCGCCCATCGCCTGCATTCGACGACGCTGGCGACGCTGGAGGCGCGGGCCGAAAAGGACGCGCTGATCGGCGAACTCGAACAGGCCAAGGCGATATCGGACGAGGCGCGCCATCGCGCGGAAGCGGCCAACGTCGCGAAGTCGCGGTTCCTGGCGCAGATGAGTCACGAATTGCGCACGCCGCTGAACGCGATCCTCGGATTCTCCGAGGTGATGAAGGCCGAGATCTTCGGCGCGCATACGGTCCCCGTCTACAAGGAATATTCCGCCGACATTCATAATTCCGGCGTGCATCTGTTGAATCTCATCAACGAAATCCTCGACCTGTCGCGGATCGAGGCCGGACGCTACGAGCTCAACGAGGAAGCGGTGTCGCTGGTGCATGTGGTCGCCGACTGCCATCACCTCCTGAAGCTGCGCGCCTCCAGCCGCGGCATCACCATCCATGAAGTGTTCGAGCAGGGCATGCCGCGCATCTGGGGCGACGAGCGCGCGATCCGGCAGATCGTGCTCAACCTGCTGTCGAACTCCATCAAGTTCACCCCGCAGGGCGGCGAGATCTGGTTGAAGGTGGGATGGACCGCGTCGGGCGGACAATATCTCAGCGTCAAGGATACCGGCTCCGGCATCGCCGAGGACGAGATCCCCGTGGTGCTCGCCTCCTTCGGTCAGGGATCCAATTCGATCAAGTCGGCCGAACAGGGCGCGGGATTGGGGCTGCCGATCGCAAAGAGCCTGATCGACATGCACGGCGGAACCTTCACGCTGAAGTCCAAGCTGCGCATCGGCACCGAGGTCATCGTCACCTTCCCGCCGGAGCGCGTGATGTCCGCGCTGGCTCCGATGTCGGAAGATGCGCCACCGCTGCAGCCCGAAACCGGCACGTTGCCGGAGGAGAAACGCCGCAGCCGTCACAAGCCGATCATGAGCGCCGGAACGGGATTGTAGCGGGAGCGCTTGCGCAAAACGACCGAATACGCTTCACACTTCGAGAATGAGCAAAGAAACGCCGTGTATCGCAGTCTGTATGATCGATCCCAGAACCAGCCTTTGTTTCGGCTGTGGCCGCACCTTGCCGGAGATCGCGCGCTGGCACCGGATGGACAGCGCGGAGCGGCAGGCGGTGATGGCGCAACTCGCGGCGCGCATGGCCGATGCCGGTCTGGCGCCGCCCGAGGCGGCAGCCCGTCCAGGGGCCGGCTGAGGGATATTTGCGATGGGGGCGCGCTATGAGCCGCCTGCTGCTCGTCCTCCTTACGCTGGCGGCGACGGCCGGCGCGGTGGTGGCCTACAAGGATCCGGAACAGGTGGCGCGCGCCAGCGACACCGTCTCGGAAATGCTGCGCAAGCGGGCGCCGACCCGCGGGGTGCAGATCGCGCGCGGACAGAGCGGCGAGTTCGCGCTCAAGGCCAGGATCAACGGCGTCGCGGCCCCGATGGTGATCGATACCGGCGCGACCTCGGTGGTGCTGACCTATGAGACCGCCAAGGCCGCCGGACTGCCGCTGGAGCTGCTCGAATATGACGTCGACGTCGAGACCGCCGGCGGACACACCAAGGCGGCCCGGCTGACGCTCGACCGCCTGTCCATCGGCAAGCTGGTCGAACGTTCGGTGCCGGCGCTGGTGGTGCCGCATGGACAGATGAAGACCAATCTGCTCGGCATGAGCTTCCTCGACCGGCTGGAAAGCTGGGAGGTGCACGCCGACCGGCTGATGCTGCACGGCTATCAGTAGGCGGTGCGATTCCGTTCAGCGGGACCGCTGCATCATCTGAACATGCCGAAGCGGTAGTTGAGGCCGATCAGGCCGATATCGGTCCGATGCGAAACGCGGATCGGCTCCGGCGGACTGTTGTTGCTCGCGATTTTATCCTGTGTCGCCAGCGTGTCCGTGCCAAAGTCCATGTGGTTATATTCGGCGAACACCGACCAATTAGGCGCGATCAGATATTCCAGCCCGCCACCCACGGTCCAGCCGGTGCGCTGTTCCGATCCGCTGAAGTTTGCGACGCCCATTCCGGTAATGGTGTAGTCGAGACTAGACCGCTCCCAGGCGGCACCGCCCTTGGCATAGAGCAACAGTTGCGCGCCGGGCGAACTACGCGGCGATCGGGGCCACCGCGCGGTCCTCGACCAGCGCGACCGCCGCGCGCAAGACATCCACACCGGCATCCGCCTTAACACCATTCTCGGCGAGATGGCGGCGGAACGCCCGCGCCCCGGGCACCCCATGAAACGCGCCGACGAAATGCCGCGTGACTGAATGCAGCCGCGTGCCCCGCGCAAGCTCGCGCTCGATATACGGCATCATCGCCGCGAACACGTCCTTCATCGCGGCAAAGGGCGCGGCCTCGTCGAATAGCTCGGGATCGACCGACAGCAACCGCCACGGCTCCTGATAGGCCGCACGTCCCAGCATCACGCCGTCGACATGCTCGAGATGCACCTTGGCCTCTGCGAGGCTGGCGATGCCGCCATTGATGATGACGGGCACATGCGGCATGGCGGCCTTCAGCCGATAAACCCTGTGATAGTCGAGCGGCGGGATGTCTCGATTTTCCTTCGGCGACAATCCGTTGAGCCACGCCTTGCGGGCATGGACGATCAGCGCATCGGCGCCGGCGGCGACGACGCCGCGCGCGAGCTCATCGAGCGCGGTTTCCGGATCCTGATCGTCGATGCCGATCCGGCACTTGACCGTGACGGGAATGCCTACCGCCTGCTTCATGGCCTGGACGCCTCTGGCGACCAGAGCCGGCTCGGCCATCAGGCAGGCGCCGAAGCGGCCGTCCTTCACCCGGTCCGACGGACAGCCGACATTGAGGTTGATTTCGTCATAGCCGAAATCCTCGCCGATCCTGGCGGCCGCCGCGAGATCGGATGGATCGGAGCCACCGAGCTGCAGCGCGACCGGATGTTCGCTCAGATCGAAGCCCAGCAGCCGCGCCCGATCGCCATGCAGGATGGCGCCGGTGGTCAGCATCTCCGTGTAAAGCAACGCCCTCGCCGTCATCAGGCGATGGAAGACGCGACAATGCCGGTCGGTCCAATCCATCATAGGCGCTACCGAAAAACGCCGCGCCCATCTGCTATTGATTATTAGTGCTTTATCAGGCATTTAGGCTCTAATTCTTCAGTCCGATTTGCGTTTATCAAGGCTCATTTTCGCTCATTTTGGAACCGCCAGTACAACATTGTTGTACCAAAAAAGGTCGTGTTGTACTGCCATGGGAACAATTAGTATTTTTCGTCGTCCATGCTGCAAGATTCCAAAAAGCCGAATGCTTCCTCGCAATAAAATATCGACAGCTCCGCCATTCCAGCCGGGCGCCCGATGGCTCTTTTGTAGTCCGCAATCGCCTTCTTGGCTTTGGAAACCGATATGGGTTGGCCTTTCATTAGGTCCGGCGATATCCATCTGGAAATACTCGCTTTGAAGGGTCGGAGCTGATCATGACCCAAGCCCAAGCGGGCATGCAAGAATGCCTGGTTGTCTTTGCTCGCAGTGTAGAGGTCTTGCACAAGCCCTCGAAGGCCCGCGCGATCGTATCGGCGGTCTCGCCACCGTGCTGATCGGATCGGCCTGGCAGGCTGCATCGATGGCGGCCGCCGGTCCACTGCGCCGCCGGATCCGACGGCGAGACAAACTTCGGCTTTACCTCGCTGGCCGCGCCGAAGGCAGCATCGTCCAGCGTTGCCAGATACTCGCGAACCGCTCGTCCGGCGTAGGCGTCGAGGCTGCCGATCCGCCACTGATCGCCGGGAACAGACCGCTGCTTGTTGGCGTCGGCCGCGATCAGGCTCGCATCCACCGCGAAGCCTTCGCCGCCGACAAGTCCACGCCATTCACCGTCGCCGGCCAGACAAAGCGTCCACGGTCGAGCCGCTTGGCATAGAGCGACAGGCCAACTCCGTCATGCCACAAGGCTTTAATCAACGAACCGGCGCGACCGCGGAACACGAA
>JBAUUA010000354.1:0-2078 GCA_049582465.1 Bradyrhizobium sp.
GGCGCAGAAGCGAGCCTTTATCCGAGCCGGTTGCCGCCCCGATCAAGCGCAGAAGCGAGCAAACGCGCGAGCCGGCCGTCACGCCGGTGACGCGTAGAACCGAGCAGGTGCGCAAGGAGGCTGCTCCTCCGACCGCGCGAAGAAGCGAACCCGAACGTGAGCCGACACCCGCACCGCCGCCGGGCCGGCGCGGCCCGATCATCGCGCCCGACGACCCCTCCCTGATCAATGCGCCGAGGCCCGGACCGGAATTTCCCGCAGCGGATGTCAAGAATCAGTCGATGCATGTCGAGAGTCCTCGACTGACGCTGCCGCCTCCGGCCGTCGACGCCAAGCCCGCAACGGCCGTCGGACAGTTGATGAGAACCTGCCGCGTCGGCCTGACCGCGGGCGTTGCCTTCCTCGTCAATCGCGAGGGCCTTGCCGACAACGATAATGAGCCGGGCGAGCCTCTGGCGTCGCGGGCCGGGCGCGCCTTCGAGAACGAGTTGCGGACCGGGCTTCGCGTGCTGCTGGTCTTTATTCTGCTGGCCGGCGGTCTTGCCGTGCTGATGCCGATCGCGGGCGCCGTCGTCGTTCCCGGCAACCTCGTGGTTCAATCGAACGTCAAGGCGATCCAGCATCCGACCGGCGGCGTGGTCGCCGAAATCCCGGTCCATAATGGCGAGCGGGTAGCCACGGGCGATCTACTGCTGCGGCTCGACGCCACCCAGGCGCAGGCCAGCCTGCAGATGGTGAGCAAGCAGCTCGACGAAGTGCGGGCCCGGATGACCAGGCTGGTGGCCGAGCGCGACGGCGCGGCGCAGCTCGAGGTGCCGCCTGAACTGGCGGCGCGATCGGATGACGCCACCGTCAAGGCGCTGCTGGCCTCGGAGCAGTCGCTCTTCAAGGCGCGCTCCAATGCGCGCCGAAGCCAGACCGACCTGCTGCAAAGCCGCGTCTCACAGCTCGGCGAGGAGATCGCAGGCCTCAATGCCCAGGTCGATTCCAAGTCCAAGCAACTGGAGCTGATCGCCGGAGAACTCACCGGCGTCCAGGACCTCTACGACAAGCGGCTCGTGCCGCTGACCCGGCTCACGACCCTGCAGCGCGAGAGCGCGCGGATCGAAGGCGAGCGCGGGCAACTGACGTCGGCGATCGCCGAGACGAAATCCAAGATCGGCGAAGCGCAGCTTCAGATCGTCCGGCTCGACCAGGATTTTCGCACCGACGTCGTCAAGGAACTCGGCGAGAACCAGGGCAAGGAGGCCGAACTCGTGGAGCGCGGCGTTGCCGCGCGCGATCTTCTCGACCGGATCGAAATCCGCGCGCCGACCTCGGGGGTGATCCATCAGCTTTCCGCCCACACCATCGGCGGCGTGATCCGCGCCGGCGACACCATCATGGAATTGGTCCCGGACCTGGATGATCTGCAGATCGAGGCGCGGCTGCAGCCCAACGATATCGACCAAGTGCGGATGGGACAGAAGGCGTTCGTCCGCTTCTCGGCCTTCAACCAGCGCGTGACGCCGCAGCTCGACGGCATCGTCTCTTATGTGTCGGCCGACACCAGCCGGGACCAGCAGTCCAACGCGGCCTATTTCACGGTACGGGTGACGCTTCCCGAGGAGCAGCGTCGCCGGCTGGACGGCAAGCAACTCGTCTCGGGCATGCCGGCCGAAGTGTTCATGCAGACCGGCAGCCGGACCATGATGAGCTACCTCTTGAAGCCGATCACCGATCAGCTGCAGCGCGCCTTCGTGGAGCGGTGAGATCGCCGCCGCTCCTCGCCGTCAGCAGCCTCCCGAAGACATCGATGTTGCTGCCGTCGGCGATGCGCCGTTGAGCACGCACGGCGACGTGCTTATTCCCGTCGTGACCGTTGATGGTTGGCTCTGCAGGGTAATGTCCGGCAGCGGACTGAGGCCGCCCGGCGATAGTTCGGTCGAGCCCAGGGGAATCCCGACACGGCCGACGGTCGTCGAGCCGAGACTGGTTGGCGAACTGGCCGAGGCCGTTGGACCGGACGAAGCTATCGCGGCGCCGCCTGCGCATGTGCCGGAGGCATTTCCCGACATGCCCGCGGAGTCGAACAAGGG
>JBAUUA010000355.1:0-2227 GCA_049582465.1 Bradyrhizobium sp.
GTTTTCTCGCCAGTGATCCAGTTCATGACTTGGCGACCCCGCCCTCGGAAACGATCTTGATCGGCGTCGGCGGCGAGACCCGCTGCAGCACCTGCCCGAGCACGGTTTCCTTGGGACCGAAGGCCTGGACGCGGCCGTCCTTCAGGACCAGGAGCTGGTCGACGCCCTCGATGCCGATCGGCCGGTGCGCGACCACCACCACGATGGCGCCGCGCTCGCGCGCGGCACGGACCGCCCGCGTCAGCGCCTCATCCCCCTCGGTGTCAAGATTGGAGTTCGGCTCGTCGAGCACGATCAGGAACGGGTTGCCGTACAGCGCCCGTGCCAGCGCCACGCGCTGCGCCTGCCCGGCCGAAAGCGCGGTGCCCTGCTCGCCGATCTGGGTATCGTAGCCGTCGCGCATCTTGATAATCATCTCGTGAACGCCGGCTTCCTTGGCGGCCGCGATGATGGAATCGGCGGTCGCTTCGGGATCGAAGCGCGAAATATTCTGGGCGACGGAGCCCGCGAACAGTTCGACGTCCTGCGGCAGATAGCCGACGTGACGGCCGAGCACGTCGGACGACCACTGGTCGAGCGCCGCGCCATCGAGCCTTACCTTGCCGCGCACCGGCTGCCAGACGCCGACCAGCGCGCGCACCAGCGAGGATTTGCCGGAGCCGCTGGGCCCGATCACGCCCAATCCGTTGCCGGCGACAAGTGCGAAGGTCACGTCCTGGACGATGACCTTCTGATCGCCCGGCGGCACGATGCTGACGCTCTCGACCGACAGCCGGCTCGACGGATTCTGCAGCAGGGTCTGCTGGACCGGCGCAGGGACCCGCTCGAGCAGCTGGTTGAGGCGGTGCCAGCTCTGTCGCGCGGCGACGAAACCTTTCCAGTGCGCAATCGCCAGATCTACCGGCGCCAGCGCCCGCGCGCTGAGGATCGAGCCCGCGATGATGATGCCCGCGGTCGCCTCCTGGTGGATCACCAGATAGGCGCCGACGGCGAGCACCGCCGACTGCAGGGTCATGCGCAGCACCTTGGCGATCGCACCGAGACCGCCGGCGACGTCGGCGGCGCGCTGGTTGCCCGCGAGATAATTCTGGTTGGCGTCGCTCCAGCGCCGGTTGAGGCGTCCGGCCATGCCCATCGCGACCAGCACTTCGGCGTTGCGCCGGCTGGTGGCGGCCAGATCGTTGCGGCGGGCCGCCAGACCCATGGCCTCGCGTGCCGGGGCGCGCGACAGATATTCGGTGAGGACGGTGAGGCTGACCAGGATGATCGCGCCGACCAGCGCGGTAAGGCCGATCATAACGTGGAAGGCAAAACAGATCGCCAGATAGAACGGCAGCCACGGCAGATCGAACAGCGCGCCCGGGCCCATGCTGGAGAGAAACGAGCGAACATTGTCGAGGTCGCGCAGCGGCTGCAGGCCCTCATTGCGTCCGCCGACCATCAGCGGCAGGCGCACGATGGTGTCGAACACGCGGGCATTGAGGGCTTCATCCAGCGAGGTGCCGATGCGGCCGAGGATCCGCCCCCGGATCAGGTCGAGAACGCCCTGGGCCATGTACAACCCGCCGGCGAGGATGGCGAGGCCGACCAGGGTCGGCACGCTTCGGCTGGGCAGCACCCGATCGTAGACCTCCAGCATGAACAACGAGCCGGTCAGATACAACAGGTTGATCATGCAACTCATCGCGCCCACGCCGATGAAGGCACTGCGGCAGGCGCGCAGCGCATCACCGAGTTCGGAACGCCGGACACCGGGAACGGCTGCCATTAAATATGATCTCTCAAAAGGGGTGCGCGAACCCTAACCTACCGAGGTTGCGCGATTCCTAATTTATCGATTTTTGCCCCGAACGTCCATGGACGTCGCATTAACTCGGGCGTTTTCGGCCCCCCGCCGCCCGGCCCGATCACGGGCTTCCAAACCGGACTGGGGCGACGAACCGGGACGCGGACGGCCATTCCGGACGGCTGCTCCCGCCCCGAGCGCCCGACCTGGCCGGACACCGCAACCACTGCGAGGGGAACCAAAATGGCTCCCGTGACTTGTCACATATCCCAGCCAACATCATTGGAGTCATAATGATCCGCCGCTTTATCGGAATTGCCGCCCTTGCCGCCGTCGTGGCGCTGCCCGTCGTGGCGCAGGCCCAGGGAGTCCCGGGCGGGATTGAGCGGGGCTCGCGAGACGGCGAAAGAGCCGCCGGTCCTGTCGGCGCCGTGGTCGGAG
>JBAUUA010000356.1:0-1502 GCA_049582465.1 Bradyrhizobium sp.
CCCCTGCGCCTGCCGGCGTGGCGGCCGCCTTGGACCCAAAGATCGCGCTCATGATTTTGCCGAAAATACTCATCGTTCGCTCCCTATGATTTCTAAAGATGCTGTGAAGGCTTGAACGGCACTTTGCTTGGTTGCCGGCAGCACCACGGCCGGGTCGCTGGAAGTGTATTCCCCACGGGAGACATTGGCTATGCAGGAGCCGCGGCGGAATAAGGGCGGAATGACGCACGCGCATTCGCTCGCTGACACAACGCAGCATCACCGAAGCGTGAGCGACGGCGCGGATGAATGGGAGTACCTTGACGGCTCAGTTCGCGACATGGCCAGCTTCGGTTTACTGTCTTCGCGTCTGGCTCTGATCGTGATCGTTTCCAAAGGCGGCCGCTTGCGCGCAAAGCAAGCCAGCGGCAAGGGAGATAACGACCATGGCGGCCCCCTATCCCGGCAATGTCAGCCCAATCGCCCAGCCTGCGCCCGACAGCGCGGCTGCGCCCATCATCCGAACCATCGGCCTGTCCGACCTGCATGAGGCACTGCGGCTCGGCTGGGAGGATTTCAAGGCTGTGCCCAGCCACGCCATCATCCTCTGCGTGATCTATCCGGTGCTGGGACTGGTGCTGGCGCGCACGGTGCTCGGCTATTCGGTACTGCCGCTATTGTTCCCGCTGGCCGCTGGCTTTGCCCTGCTTGGACCGTTCGCGGCACTCGGGCTCTATGAACTCAGCCGCCGCCGCGAAGCCGGCGAACCCGCTTCGGCCTTGGATGCCGTCGAGGTGCTGCGCTCGCCCTCGTTCGGCGCCATGCTCGCACTCGGCACGCTGCTGCTGGCGCTGTTCGTCACGTGGGTGGCCACAGCGCAGGCGATCTACGTGGCGGCATTCGGCTATCAGTCCGCGGCGGACATTCCGGACTTTGCGAGCCGCGTGCTGACCACGCCGGGGGGCTGGTGGTTGATCGTGGTCGGCTGTGGTGTCGGCTTTCTGTTCGCCCTGGTGGCGCTGTGCATCAGCGTGGTTTCGTTCCCGCTGATGCTCGACCGTCATGCCGGCGTCGCCGATGCCATGGTGACGTCGCTGCGGGCGGTGGCGCGCAATCCGGTTCCGATGGCGGCATGGGGATTGATCGTCGCCCTGCTGCTGGTCCTGGGATCGCTGCCGCTGTTCCTGGGGCTTGCCGTTGTCATTCCGTTGCTCGGCCACGCGACCTGGCACCTCTATCGCAAGGTGATTGCGCCGGATCCCAATCCCCGGCCGATTCCGCCCCGCCCCCACCGCGAACGGCGCCCTGCGGCGGATTTCCCGGCCAATCTGTTTCCCTGGCGCCGCAAGGACCGCGGATAGGCAGCCAGGCGATGTAGCGCGATCACGCCGCCGGCCGATTATCGACCGGCGGTTTTTCTGTTATAGAATCGTAGATAATTCATCCCGCCGACGACGGTGGAACCATCGATTCCCCGCGAGCCTTGTTTTGGCCGCGGTTGCCACGGACATTTCGAATCGTCG
>JBAUUA010000357.1:0-2314 GCA_049582465.1 Bradyrhizobium sp.
CACAATGAGTACCGGCCGCGGATCTATTCGATTCTCCGCGGACGCATCATCCCCCGTCCCCAAATTCACATCCCGACCCCTGTTACCGCCCTGCTGTTGGTGGTCCTCAGATTCCGATACCGCGCCAACGCCCAGAGCGGAAAGAACTTCGGATACCCATGATAGCGTAGATAAAACACCCTAGGAAAGCCCGTTGCCGTGTAGCGCTGCTCGTCCCACAGTCCTTTTTGGCTCTGTGTGTCTATCAGGTACTGCACGCCCCGGGCGACCGCCGGGTGCCCGACCTCGCCTGCCGCCATCAGGCCGAGCAAGGCCCATGCCGTTTGGGAGGCGGTGGTGGGGGCGCCCTCGAATCCCCGGTAGTCGAGCTTGTAGCTGGTGGCGTCCTCGCCCCAGCCGCCGTCCTGGTTCTGGATCGAAACCAGCCAGTCCACCGCCTTGCGGATCATCGGGTCCCGGTGGTCGACGCCGGCGGCATTGAGCGCGCACAGCACCGACCAGGTGCCGTAGATGTAGTTCAGCCCCCAGCGGCCATACCACGACCCCTCGGCGAGCTGGGTCCGGCGCAGAAAGGCGACCCCGTCGGCCACCGCCTTGCTGTCCGCAACGGTCTGGCCGAGCTGCGCCAGCATCGAGATGCAGCGGGCGGTGACGTCCTCGGTCGGCGGGTCGAGCAACGCGCCATGGTCGGAGAACGGAATGTTGTTGAGGTAATATTCGAGATTGTTGACGTCGAAGGCGGCCCAGCCGCCGTCGCGGCTTTGCATGCCCTCGATCCACTCGCGGCCGCGGTCGATCGCGGCGTCGTACCCATGGCTCCCGTCGGCGCGCTGGGCGCGATCCATCGCCATCACCACGACCGCGGTGTCGTCGAGGTCGGGATAGTAGTCGTTGTTGTACTGGAACGCCCAGCCGCCGGGGCGTACGTCCGGACTCTTCACCGCCCAGTCGCCCTTGACGTCCAGCACCTGCCGCGGCTTCAGCCATTCGAGACCCTGTTTGGCCGGGCCGAGCGCCTCGCCGCCGGCTTCCAGCAGGGCATGGCAGGTCAGCGAGGTGTCCCACACCGGCGAGACGCAGGGCTGGCAATAGGCCTCGTCCTCGCCGATCACCAACAGCCTGTCGAGCGCGCGCCGCGTCATGGCGCGCGGCGGATAATCGGCGCCCTTGCCGAGCACCTCGTACATCATCACGGCGTTGGCCATCGGCGGATAGATCGCGCCAAGGCCATCTTCGCCGTTGATCCGCTCTTCGATAAAGGCCACGGCGGCATCGATCGCCCGCGCGCGCAGCTTCTTCGAAAACAGCGGCTCGATCACCCGCAACACGCTGTCGAGCCCGCGGAACAGCAGGAACCAGCCCCAGCTCTGATGCGGCGCCTTCGCCGTCATCCCGATCGAATGCGGCGGCTGCAGGAACAATTCGTCGATGCCGATGCCGCTTTCGTTTTTCGCGCGCGGCTTCAGCGCCGCCAGCACCATCAGCGGCACGATCGTGGTGCGCGCCCAATAGGAGATCTTGTTGATATGGAACGGCGACCACATCGGCAGCAGCATGATCTCGACCGGCAACACCGGCACGCTGCGCCAGGTCATCACCCCGAACATCGCCAGCATGAAGCGGGTGAAGACGTTGCTGTGGATGGCGCCGCCGCGCGAGCGGATCGCCTCGCGCGCCCGCACCATGTGCGGGGCATCGGTGGAATCGCCGATCATCTTCAGGGCGAAATAGGCTTTCACGCTGGCGCTCATGTCGAAATCGCCATCATGCACCAGCGGCCAGCCACCATGGGCGCCCTGGACCCGGCGCAGATATCTGGCGATCTTGGCTTCCAGCTCCGCATCAACGGGCTCGCCCAAGTAATGGCGAAGCAACACATATTCCGCCGGGATCGTGCAATCGGCTTCCAGTTCGAACACCCAGTGTCCGTCCGCTTGCCGGTAATCCATCAGCGCGCGCGTCGCCGAGGCGATGCTCGTCTCCAGCGCCTGACCGGCTTCGGTTCCAGCTGACTTTTCGAGGGAATGCATCAGGCTCGACATCTCCTATATTTGCCTAGCTAGGTTACACCAGAAGCCGTTCGCGATCAGGACCGCCGCATGGCAAGCACGAGGTCGGCGGCACGGTCTCCCGACCGCACCGATCCCTCGATGGTGGCCGGCAACCCCGTATCAGTCCAATCGCCGGCGAGAAACAGGTTTTTCCAGGCGGTCGCCGGGCCCGGCCGCAGCGCATTCTGCTCCGGCGTGGCCTCGAAGGTCGCCCGGCGCTCGCGCACGATCTGCCAGGGCGGCAGGTCGCCCTGCACGCCCCC
>JBAUUA010000358.1:0-3826 GCA_049582465.1 Bradyrhizobium sp.
GGATCAGATTGGTCGAATCCGTCATGTCGCCATAGTGCAGCAGGAACGGCACGTTGCCGGCGTGCGGATCCTCATAGAGATGATCGATGCGCGCGGTGTTGAACGAGGACGACCGCCGCTTGACGCCATGCACGGTGTAGCCGAGGCCAAGCAGATATTCGGCGAGATAGGCACCATCCTGCCCGGTCACGCCGGTGAGGAGCGCCACCCGCCGCTTCGAATCCTGAGCCGCCATAATAACTCCAACAAGTTGCACTGCCGATGAGCAGTTCAACACAAGAAACCCCATAGACACATCGGGCTGAAACAGCCGGTGGCACATGACACGAAACCAGGGCCCGGCGGCCCTGATCCTACCATGACCCGATTTCCTCAAGCAAACGCGCCAGTAATTTCTTGGCTGACGTCTTCCTCGTCGCCGTCGTAGCCTATTACGTTCCATTAGGTTAATGGCCGTCGAGCCCGCGGTGCGGCCGTGATCGTATTAAGGTCGCCTTTGATCCGGAAGCTCGTCGTTGCCGGGCTCGGCGCGCGGGAAAAACAGGAAAGGACCCCAGTTTGTCCGAAGAAAAATCGATCCGGCGTCGCGGTTCAGCCAAGGCTGAGCGGCGAGCCGATATGATTGAACAGATGCTTGATGCCGCCGAATTTCTCTTTTCCAGAAACGGGCTTTACGGGGTTACGTTAAAGGACGTCGCAAAACGCATCGGCGTGCATCATACCCTGATTAACTATTATTTCGAAGATAAGAAGAAGTTGTTCGATGCCGTCTTCGCCCGACGCGCAGTGATAACGAGCGAACGACGCATGAGGTTGCTCGATGAGTACGACTTGGCGACCAGGGGCAAGCCCTCGGTCGAGGGCGCTCTCCGCGTGTTCCTGGACAGTGACCTCGATCTGTACATCGAGGGAGGCGAAGGTTGGAGGAACTATGGTGCGCTGGGTGCGCAGGTAGCGAACACTCCCGAGTGGGGCGCCGAAATGATGGACCAGCATTTCGACCCTGTGGTTCTGCGCCTGATAGCTATTCTCAAGAAGGCTCTTCCGGATTGCGCGGAAGAAGACATCTTCTGGGGATATCACTTTGTAACCGGCGCCCTAATGCTCACGCTCGCGCAAACCGGACGCATCGACAAGCTTTCGGCAGGCTTGTGCAGGTCCAGTGATTACGCCGCCGTCAAAGAGCGGATGGCGACTTTCATGGCGGCGGGATTTATAGCCATCTGCGAGCGCAGACAGGCCGAAAGGCTAAATAGATAGGCTCTTGCGGGGAAGGATATCCTGTGAATATGATATTAACTCACTAGTGAGCCAATAATCGGTTCTGACGCGACCGCGAACAAAGCTCCGCATCGCGCCGTGGCCTTGACAGGCTCCCTGTCGACAATTGGAACGATGTCGTAGGCTGGTGTTGGCCAGCCTGAGGCATTGAAAGTTTTTCAACGAAAAAACGCCGTGAACACGCAGGCGTAAGCGACCATCGTCGTCGTTCGGGAAATGGTTCCCGTTCAAGGGGGCGGTTAGGTCCAAAACGAGGAGGAGATGCATGAGGAAGACACTTGCCATGACAGTGGTCGCACTGTCCGTGCTCGGAGCGACGGCCATGTCGGCGGCGGCCGAGGACACGGTCAAGCTCGGCTATATAGATCCGCTGTCGGGCGGCGGCGCCAGCATCGGTGAAGTCGGGCTGAAGACGTTTCAGTATCTTGCCGACGACCTGAACGCCAAGGGTGGCATCCTCGGTCACAAGGTCGAAATCGTCCCGTTCGACAACAAGGTCAATCCGCAGGAAAGCCTGATTCAGGCTCAGAAGGCGATCGACGCCGGCATCCATTTCATCACGCAGGGCAACGGCTCGTCGGTAGCCGCCGCGCTGGAAGACTTCGTCGGCAAGAACAATTCCCGCAATCCCGGCAAGGAACTGCTGTACTTCAATTATGCCGCCGTCGATCCGAGCCTGACCAACGACAAGTGCAGCTTCTGGCACTTCCGCTGGGATGCCGGTTCGGACATCAAGATGGAAGCGCTGACCAACTACATGAAGGGCGTTCCATCGATCAAGAAGGTCTACCTGATCAACCAGGACTACTCGTTCGGCCAGTCGGTGCGCGCTGACGCCCGCAAGATGCTGGCGGCCAAGCGCCCCGATATCGAGATCGTCGGCGACGAACTGCACCCGCTGCTCAAGGTCACCGATTTCTCGCCCTACATCGCCAAGATCAAGGCATCCGGCGCCGACAGCGTGGTGACGGGTAACTGGGGCCAGGACATTGCGCTGCTGCTCAAGGCCGCGGCCGATGCCGGCCTCAAGGTCAACTGGTATACGTATTACGCCGGCGGCGCCGGCGGCCCGACTGCGATCAAGCAGGCCAACCTGGATCATCAGGTGTTCCAGATCACCGAAGGCATCCCGAATGCCGGCTACCAGGCGGCAGTGGATTTCGAGAAGGCGTTCCGCGCCAAGGTCGGCGTGTCGCTGTGGTATCCGCGCGCGGTCAACGAGATGCGGATGTTCAAGGCGGCCGCCGAAAAGGCCAAGTCGCTCGACCCGGTCAAGGTCGCAGACGCGCTTGAGGGCATGAAGTTCGAGCCGCTCGATGGCGGCGAAGGATTTATGCGCAAGGAAGACCATCAGTACTTCCAGCCGATCTACATCTCGTCGCTCGGTACCCTCACCGCCAAGGAGCCGTTCGACGAGGAAAAGACCGGTTGGGGCTGGCACCTGGTGTCGACGATCCCGACGCAGCAGACCATCCTGCCGACCACGTGCCAGATGAAGCGGCCGTAAACCCGTGCAGCGCGGCCGTCTCCGCCCTTGAAGGCGGGGACGGCGCCTCGCGGCCGCCGCCAGTTTCGGAAGGAGGCTTTTCCGGGAAGTAGCTCGCAGCTACACTGTTGAGAGAACCAGCGAGTGCATCGTGCTTGAATTGATCGTGATCTCGACCCTCAACGGCGTCCTGTTCGGGATGCTGCTGTTTCTGCTGTCGAGCGGCCTGACCGTGATCTTCAGCATGATGGGGGTGCTCAATTTCGCGCATGCCAGTTTCTACATGCTGGGGGCTTTCTTCGGCTATCAGCTGACGCGATGGATCGGCTTCTGGCCGGCGCTGGTGCTCGCGCCCCTGCTGGTCGGCGCGGTCGGCATGGCGGTCGAGCGTTACGGCCTGCGCAACACCCACAAACACGGCCACGTCGCCGAACTGCTGCTGACGTTCGGCCTGGCTTTCGCGATCGAGGAGATCGTGTCAATGATCTGGGGCAAGAGCCCGGTCGACTATCGGGTGCCCGCAGCCCTGGATTTTCCTGCCTTTTCCCTGTTCTCCACCAATTATCCCGCCTACAAGATCTTCATGCTGGCGGTGTCGGTGTCGATCTTCGTCGCGCTGCTGATCGTTCTCAAGCGGACCCGGGTCGGCCTGATCGTGCAGGCGGCGCTGACGCATCCGAGCATGGTCGGCCATCTCGGTCACAACGTCGGGCGGGTGTTCATGCTGGTGTTCGGCGTCGGCTCGGCGCTCGCTGGCGTGGCGGGGGTCATCGCCGGTCCCGCTCTGGTGACGCAGTCCGACATGGCCGGCCTGCTCGGACCGATCCTGTTCGTCGTCATCGTGTTCGGCGGGCTGGGATCGCTGCCCGGCGCCTTCATCGCCTCGCTGGTGATCGGGCTGGTCCAGACCTTCGGGGTGGCGCTGAACGGTTCGCTCGCCAGCGCCTTCGGGCCGCTCGATCCCAGCCTCGGTCCGTCCGTCCTCACTGACATCTGGAATGTCACCATCGCCCAGATCGCGCCGATTCTGCCCTATCTGTTGCTGGTGCTGATCCTGAT
>JBAUUA010000359.1:0-9027 GCA_049582465.1 Bradyrhizobium sp.
GAGGGCGAGCAGCTATCGCCGACACAGCCGTTTCCAACCCACGTGCCGGCGCTGATGCCGCAACGGTTTTCAACCGCCGATGTGTTCAAGCCGTTTCCGACTTTCGGCCGCCCGGCCTGCGAGAAAGAACTCGAAGGCCTTCGCGACGATGGCCTCTACACGCCGCCGTCGACACGAGGCACGCTCGAGTTTCCGATGACCGGCGGCGGCGTCAATTGGGGCGGCGCGGCGTTCGATCCGGTCAACCAGATCCTCTATGCCAACACCAGCTACGCCATCCACGTCATCAAGCTGATCCCGCGCGCCGAGGCCGAAGGTTTCAAACCTCCGCCCGGTCGCGAACTCGGACCGCAGCGCGGCGCACCGTTTGCGATGACGCGCGAGGTGGCGATGTCGCCGCTGGGCCTGCTCTGCAACCCCCCGCCATGGGGCGCGATGGTCGCGGTCGATCTGAAGGCGGGCAAAATTCTCTGGAAATCGCCGGTCGGCACCACGGAGGACCGCGCGCCGCTGGGTATTGCCTTCAACTGGGGCACGCCGCTGGTCAACGGCGTGGCGATCACGGCGGGCGGCCTGGTCTTCACCGGCGCGATGGACGCTTATTTGCGCGCCTTCGACGCCAGATCCGGTGAAGAGCTGTGGCAGGGCAGGCTGCCGGTCCCCGGCACCGCCAATCCCATGACCTATCTCTGGAAAGGCGAGCAATATGTAGCAATCTCCGCCGGCGGTCATTCAGAGTCCGGTACCTCGATCGGCGACAGCCTCGTGGCGTTCCGTCTGGCGCGGCAGGGTGAAGCGCCCTCGCTGTGGTCGCGCAGCATCGACCGACCCGGCGGCCGGATCTGGGCCAAGACAATCGCTTCCACCCTGGCATTGGTGGTGATGGCGGTCGCGCTATGGCGCTGGCGACGGCGAGCGAGGGTGCGCCGCGCCGGAATCTTGCGGGAATCCTGATCCTTCCAATTTTACGGAAAGTTCAGCTATCCCCTCTACAAACTATTAACGAGCTTAGAACAGTGCTCCAGAACGCTCAGGATGAGCGATGTCCCTTGCTGATTTGTCTATCGTCGACGAAGTCGAAGCCGCAATTAAGATCGGCTCTGCCGAAAAGCGCCTGGACACGGTCAGGCGCGTTACCGATCTTTTTCTGGCGTCCGGCGGCAGTCTCAATGCCGAGCAGATCGAGCTTTTCGACGGTGTGCTCGAGCGCCTGATAAAGACCATCGAGATTCGGGCGATCGCGGATATCAGCGCCCGCGTGGCGCTCGCGGAAATGAGCAGTCAGCTTGCGCCCGTTGCCCACGCGCCGCCTGCCGTCATTCGCCGCCTCGCCAGGAATGACGAGATAAGCATTGCCGGTCCCGTTCTGGCGGAATCCGCGCGCCTCAGCGATCGGGATCTGGTCGACATTGCGAAAACCAAAGGTGAGCCGCACCTTTTGGCCATTTCCGGCCGCTGGTGGCTCAAGGAGGTAGTCACCGACGCGCTGTTCATCCGCTGCTATCCGAGCGTCAGCCGCCGGATCATCAGGAATCCCGGCGCGCGGATCTCTGCGGCCGGCTTTGCAATTGCCATAGCGCAGGCCGAATCCGATCCCGAACTTGCCGTCGAAACCGGCATCCGGGTCGATCTGCCTTCGGAACTGCGGCGTGAACTATTGAGCCGGGCGACGGAGACGGTTCGATCGCGGCTGTTGTCGCGCGCGCCGCCGCATCTGTTCGAGGAAATCCGAAATGCGATTTCGGCCGTTTCAGCGGGTGTAAATCGCGAAATGTCCCGAGCCCGCGATTTCGCCGCGGCCAAGCGCCTGGTGGTGCAGTTGAGCGACAAAGGCGAACTCAACGAAGCGGCATTGCTCGATTTCGCCAAACGGCGCAAATATGAAGAGACCGTGGCTGTCCTTGCCGAGCTGTCGCAATCGACCATCGAGGTCGTGCGCCCCCTGATGCAAAGCCTTCGCGACGATGGCGTCCTCGTTCCCTGCAAGGCGGCGGGGATTGGCTGGGACACCGTCCATGCGGTCCTGGAGAGCCGCTTCGCGACAGGCTCCATGGCGCCGCGTGACCTCGCAATCGCCAAAGACCAGTTTGCCAAACTGACGACCGAGAACGCGAACCGCCTGCTCAGATTTTGGCAGGTCAAATCCTCATCTTGATCTAGTCGAACGCGACGCCGATCTGCCGCTCGCTGCTCCAGACCGCGTGGCAGCGGCGCTTGAAATGATCGGCCTCGATCACCAGCGTGAACGCCTTCGGCACGCCGACGGGATTGGCGATGTCCAGTCGCGCGCCGCTCTCGGAGATATTGCGTACCGTGCAGTCGAGCACGCCGCCGTCACTGAAGGCGAGCGTACCGCGCTTGAGCACGCGATGTCTGGGGGCTGTCCTTTTCTCGCTCATGGCCCGTTGGTCCCGACTGCCTCGCTCGTTGATGATTCAAATTAGCCGGGAGAAATTACGGGCAATTGAATCGAATATCCGCGGTATTGGGTTCCGGATTCAGCTTTCGTTTACGATAATGGACGCGGTCCGGGCCGGCGCAGCCTTTCGTCCGAAAACGCTAGGGCAGCATCGCAAAGGCGCTCGAGACGATCGCCACCGGCTTGTTGTCGGTGGCGCTCGAGAGCGTCACGCGGCCGAAGCTCATGGTGCGGCCGAGCCGCACCACCCGCGCATCCGCCAGCACGTCCGATTTCGTCACCGCGCGCATGAAATGAGTGGTCTGATCGACCGTCGTCATCGGGCGGTAGCCGCGGTTGGCCGCGAGAATGGCGATTACCATCGCGGTGTCCGCCAGCGCCATCAGCGCCTGGCCGCAAACGATGCCGCCGTGCCGGCACAGCCGTTCCGAAAAGGCCATGCGCAGGATCGCGCCCGGCTGCCAGTCGGAGGCCGCGCCAGGCGGAGCGGCATATTCGAGGGCGCTGATCGAGAGCCCCAGATCCTGCACCCACGGCGCGAATACGTCGGCCAGCGTCCGCCGGGCTTCCTCGATATCGAACTGGGCTGTTTGTTGCTCGGCCTGCATGGACGCTGGTTCCCCCGCTATGGCCGGCATTCTAGAGGGCATTTCGCAGAAGGGAACACATCTCCCGGAGGCTCGAAAACGCCCGGTTTTGGGCGGTAGGGTCGCCGAAATGCCGCAACTCGAATCATATTTGGCGCCCGGGTGGCAGTTCTTGGCTTGGCCATCGGCCCGATGCTATATGAGCGGGAAAATTCGGGGAGCATTCCATGAAGGTTTTCCGCTTGGCGGCGGTCATCGCGTTGCTTGCAGGGCCGGCCTATGCGCAGCAAATGCCCAACATCAATTTGATCCCGGAGACAAAGACCTTGACGCCGGAGGAAAAGGAGCAGGAGGCCGCGCAGCAGAAGGCCTATCGGGACTCGCTGAAGAAGATTCCGGATGCCAAGGCCTCGAACGACCCGTGGGGCAACGTGCGTACCGAGACGCCCAAGGCGTCGGCCACCAAGACACCGCCGCCCGCGAAACCGAAGACCAAGACCGGCAGCGCCCAAACCAAGGTGGATACCCGCTGATCGCCGGAGCGGTTGCGTCCGTGCCCCGGCCGATCAGGCCAGCACGGCCGACTGATCCAGCAGCGTCTCGTAACACTCGCAGGACATCCGCATCAGCGCGGCGTGGTCCAGGATCTTGATCACGCCGCGCGAATAGGTGATCGCGCCCACGCTCTGCACCTTGCTGGCGACTTCGGTCACCGAGGTGCGCCGCACGCCCAGCATCTCCGCGAGGAATTCCTGCGTCAGCGGAATGGTGTCGCTCCCCGCCCGATCCGCGCATTGCAGCAGCCAGCGGCAGAATCGCGCTTCGATCGAATGCAGCGCATTGCAGGCGGCGGTGACCCGGGCCTGCGACAACAGCACCTCGTTGTAGCGGATGGCGAGATTGCGCACGGGATCGCTGGTGGCTGCCACGGTCCGGAAATGCGAAGCGGCGACCTTGCTGCAGGTCAGCGGCATCTGCACGACGACGCGGACCAGCGACTTGTAGAGGCCAAGCCCGGCCATCGCGCCGACCACGCCCTCGCGGCCGACCGTCGCAGTCTCGATCGCCTTGCCGTCGCGCAGCACCGCCAGCAGCGACAGCATGCCGTTATGGGGGAAGTAGACCTGGTCGACCTCGTCGCCGGATTCCGTCAGCACGGTGCCCTGCTGCAGCGGGACCGTCGAGAGATGCGGAACCAGCCGGTCGAAATCACCGCGAGGGAGCGAGGCAAGCAGCTTGTTGTCCAAGGGGACACCGGCGTTAGGAATGTTTGCGGCCACTGCGATATCCCGCCCGGTCGGTCGAGCCGATTTACCGCAGGGGATGGAAGAGGGCGCTCCGAAGGCGGCCCGCGGAAGGTAAGTTTATAGGGATCGCGGAGGGGCGTTGTCGGTCCGGTAACCGTCATAGGCCCGTGCCGGGCCGGGGCCGGACCGCAGTATTCTGGGGATTGAACGGCCCTGCGCGGCAAAATCCGGTGTCGGAAATCGGACGTTGCCGGGCTTCCGGTCGATTTCCTATCCGACCTCGCTGACCAACCGGTGCTTCTTGTCGACCCGTGGCGCGAGCGGGGTATCGCCCAGCAGCCGGTCGAATTCCAGCTTGGAAATGTCGTAGCACTCGCAGGCGCGCAGCCGCAGCGCCTCGGGATCGAGGATCGAGACGTGACCGCGTCGGTAGCGGATCAGCCGGGCTTTCTGCAGCTTCCCCATCACCTCGGTGACCGTGGTTCGCCGTACGCCCAGCATCATGCCCAGGAATTCCTGGGTGAGCAGAAATTCGCCTGATGGCATCCGGTCGCGCGTCATCAGCAGCCAGCGGCAACAGCGCTGCTCCACCCGGTGAAGATGCGCGCAGGCGGCCGATTGCGCGACTTGGTTGAAGAAGGCGTGGGCGTAGTGCAGCATGACAAGCTTCAGGCTCGGGCTCTGATCGAGTTCGCGGCGGAAGAGGCCGGCGTCCATCTGCAGCGCCGTCCCCGGCACCTGGACGTAGACCGCCGACGGCGCCTCGCAGTCGCCGAGGCAAACCGGCAAGCCCACCATGCCCTCGCTGCCGATCGTGCCGACCTCGGCGCTGGCGCCGTCGGCGGTGGTGATTACCAGCGAGGCGACGCCGTCGACGGGGAAATAAACATGCTCGATCGGGCGCGACGCCTCGTACAGGCTCTTTCTGTATTCGAGGACGGCCGACAAAAGATGCGGCCGCAGGCGCTCGTAGTCGTGATCCGACAATAGCGAGAGCAGCCGGTTGGTCCGTCGGTCACGGTGGGGCATGGCTGGTCGCTTTCCGCTGCCGTTGGCCGCCTCGAAACGGAATCCCTGCCGGCAGTCCGCTGATTGTATCGACCTTATGTCCGGCAGGCGACTGATTTAGGTCAAATCCAGGCGGGCGAGGACTCGGATTGGTTCCGACGCACGCTATATTGAAGGGGTCGTCATGTGTACCGGAGTTGCGACATGGCCCTTCGCCCGCGGGATCTGGCAGACCGGATGGCCGGCCGGCGGAAGCCGGATGACGGCTATCTGCGCGAGACCTTCACCTTGCCGCGCGACAAGGCGCGCAGCAGGGCGCGCGACTTCCTCGCCCGCTATCCGAAGGCCGCCTATATGAGCTCGGTGGAAAGCTGGCGCGAATTGCCTGACGGTGACATCGAATTCACCATGCGCCGGCTGCCGAGCGCCGACTGACGTTCCCCGCGGGCAACAATTCGAGCGAGGAATTCCACTCAACCATCTGGAATTGCAGTAATTTCGCGCGCGTCGCATTCAAATCGGGTCGGCAGCCACGTGGTCGCAGGCGTAGCAGCGGAACACGCTGATGGCGGCCCGGATCGACATGGCGGGGAGAACGCCGAGCCGTTTCATCTCGGCATTGCACCTGTCGCAATTGCGCAAGACATCGTTCTGATCCGCCGTCGCCGACGGAACATTCGCGTCATCGGACGCCATGATTTCTGTCCCCAAGATCACGATTCGCTGGCTATCGAATTGGCACCCGGAGGCGTTCGAATTTGTGGCCGGTGTGTTTCACTCGATGAACTGGCGTTGGCTTGGACACATGCGGACTATTCTTCCGGCTGGCCGAGCAGTTTGCCGTTCGATCGATTGATGAAATGAAGCCGGTTGCAGGCTTGGCAGACCACGGTTTCGTAGGCCGAAGACGGATTATCCGGCTCAGCTTCGTCCAGCCAATGCTGCACGTTCAGGCCGGTATTCGGACATTTGAAGATGACGTTGGCCATGGATAGGTACTTAGTGCCGGCTTCCGGGCTCTGTCGTCTTGATCTCTGTCAATGTCGGGCGGGAAGGGATGTGCCAGCCGGGCAGTGCATTTTCGACGGTATCGGCCTCCGTTTCGCCCGGCTCTAGTCCAGCGATTCCGCGACGATGCGGATGCGAAACAGGGGCTTCTTGGATTCGTCGAGAAGCTCCATCTGCCATTCGGAATTTTGCTGGAGTTTGCGGGAAATGCTGCCGACCATGTCGCCGCAAACGGAGGTCAGTTCCTTCCAGGCGGCATTGCGGTCTGCAAGTTCGGTGGCATGATCGCACGCCCCGGAAAAGGGGCCGTTCTGGATGCGAAAGAAATAGAACGGCATGGCACAGCACCGATGCGTGTAAGCCGCTCTGGGTCAAATAAAAAACCCACGAGTCGCTGTTGCATACGATTCCCAAAGCCGGGGCAGATCAATTCCGGGTTTTTACGGGCTTAAGTGCGGTACCGGCCACACTTCCGCGTAGTTCTCTGTCGAAGCCGCGCGCCGATGTCGGCGCTCACTCGCTCTCGGTAATCCGGATCAGGCCATCGCCGGTGACGACCGGACCTTTGGCGGTCACGACCACGTAGCCGAGCGCAATCAGCCTGGCCAGATGGGGCGCGGGGATGTTTGGAGTCGGCGAACTGACCGCGACCTCGATCAGCGAAGCGAACTCTTCGGGCGTCAAGAGTTTTGGCGCGTGGACGGTCATTGCTGAACTCTGGTTGCGTGTTCGGGCAGCCAGTAACATCGAAACGAAAGCGGCCGCAACGGGGACCGCACCATGAAAGAGCCCCGAACCGACTAAAGTCCGGGGCCCCATGTCAACGTCGCAGCTTCCCCCGTGGGCAGTTCGGCAATGACAAATCAAATTCTAGAGCAGCCGACAGAAACCGCCTTGCGTCAGATCAAGATTGCGACGATCGGACAGCCAAGAACTTATCGGGCCGCTAACCGGCGTGAGCCGGAAGCGCTGGGAGTGTTCGCGACGATCGATTCGCGTGGCGGAGCTGTGTTGTGTCCACGGCAGGCTCGCGAGAGCTTACCCTGCAGCTGTGACAGCTTCCCGACCATGGCGTGGCGGCACTTCGGCTTTCTTCAACTCGCGGTCGATGCGCAGCTGAACCCGCCGCATCGCCAGCAGGTTGATGCTGGTTTCGGTCCTGCCGGTCTTGACCTGATCGCCGATCCGGAATTGCCATCTCCAGACACCCGGGGTTGCCGAAGGGGCAACCATATATTCCACGCCTTTGTGCACCATCATGGGAAGTCTCCGCCGCGGCTCAAGGCGACTGATTCTAACCACACTAACGGAGGGTTGCGCCTGTTCAAGATTGCTCGTCTTCGGAAGGAACCTCAACTGGCCGGGGCTTGCGCTGGTTGGTTTTGCCAAGCGGCGCCAAGCCAGAACGCGATATCGGGCGGCAGGGAGTTTCAAAACGAAAGAGGCCGCAGACGGCGGCCTCTTCGGAGAACAAGTCCGGTGCCTAGGAGTCCGGACCAGCCACTCACCCGAGCAGCCCCAGCGCTGGATGGGCTGTGACCGTTCGGTGTGTGTCTTGTGTAGCCGGGTTGGCAGGAAGCGGCGTTGATTTAACGCAAGCGGTTGGCATCAGCCGTGGCCAGCAGTCCTTTCCAATCGCTGATCGGAGAGGCGGCCGGCAGCTCAAACTCGGTGAATGCGACGACGACGACCGTCTCGCATTCCTTGCAAAGGAAAAATCCTGATTCGGTCTCGACCGACGCACGCGCATTTTGGCAGGCGTCGCAGACCTTCCACCGCATCCACATCCTTCGATAATGCCGGAAAGTGTAACCAGTTCCAAATCTAGGTATTTCTACGGAGAACATTTTAGGCACTTGTTAACCTGTCCAAATATTCCGCTGTGGGAAATTAGAGCAATCGGTGACTGAACTTAGATAACGTGAGTTAAGCGCGCTCCTCGGAAAAGAACATATTGCGAACCTGGAACAAATAGGGTACGGTGTTCCCACTCATCGCCGCCCGTTTGTCCCGCTAGCGAATCCCCGCCATAAGGAGCACGACCAATGTCCGCCACTGCCCTGCGTATCGTCGAAGGATCCTCCATGGACAAGACCAAGGCCCTGTCCGCCGCGCTTTCCCAGATCGAGCGCCAGTTCGGCAAGGGCTCGGTGATGAAGCTGGGCAAGAACGACCGCTCGATGGATGTCGAGACCATTTCCTCCGGCTCGCTCGGGCTCGACATCGCGCTCGGCGTCGGCGGCCTGCCGAAGGGCAGGGTGGTCGAGATCTACGGGCCGGAATCGTCGGGCAAGACCACGCTGGCGCTGCACACCGTCGCCGAGGCCCAGAAGAAGGGCGGCATCTGCGCCTTCATCGACGCCGAACATGCGCTCGACCCAGTCTATGCCAGGAAGCTCGGCGTCAATATCGACGAACTCCTGATCTCGCAGCCCGACACCGGCGAGCAGGCGCTGGAAATCTGCGACACGCTGGTGCGCTCCGGCGCGGTCGACGTGCTGGTGGTCGATTCGGTGGCGGCCCTGGTGCCGAAGGCCGAGCTCGAGGGCGAGATGGGCGACGCGCTGCCCGGCCTGCAGGCCCGCTTGATGAGCCAGGCGCTGCGCAAGCTCACCGCCTCGATCAACAAATCCAACACCATGGTGATCTTCATCAACCAGATCCGGATGAAGATCGGGGTGATGTACGGCTCGCCCGAAACCACCACCGGCGGCAACGCGCTGAAATTCTACGCCTCCGTCCGCCTCGACATCCGCCG
>JBAUUA010000360.1:0-10649 GCA_049582465.1 Bradyrhizobium sp.
CGATTGTCATGAGGCGTGCGATTTTTCTGGCCGACGGAATCCGCTGAAGGTTTTGTGCGTCGACCCTTTCAGCCCGTCGTCTGCGGGTCGCCCACTCGCTGATGACGCGGAGCGAGCCTCGGAAGCCACGCGCCTTCAGGCGACGCCAGAGTTCAGCTCCATTTCGACAGCCAGACGCCCACTGATCGTCGAGCCACGGCAGGTGCTGATCGAGTGAGCTCTGGCGGGTCCGGAAGACATCATGGCGTTCGCCGCGTATCGCCTGCCGTACCAGCTTCCTGCTATAGCCAGTCTGACGCACGATCTGCTTGATCGGTGTGCCACTCTTCGACAGAGCCAGGATGGCCACATTGGTCTCCTCGCGGCGCAGATAGCCCTCATACTGGAGGCGCTCGGCGGCTGTTAGCAGCTTGGGATCAATCGTGGTCGCACCGATGACAGTGCGGATCTGGCGCATCGATTTGCGGACGGCATCGAGGAAGGCCCGACTGGCGTTCTCCATCAGATGCCAACGATCCGCGACCTGTATCGCGTGCGGCAGGGCCTTTGCCGCGGCTTCGCCATATCCTCCACCACGGTCGCGAGCGACGATCGCGATCGTGGGATGAGCAGCAAGCCAGGCTTGGGCAGTCGCGGGTTCACGATCCGGCAGCAGCGTGACGATCCGGCGCCTTTCCAGATTGCACACGATGCTGGCGTATCGGTGATTGCGCCGCCAGGCCCAATCGTCAATGCCAATGACCCTAAGCGGGTCAGACGGCGGACGGCTACGGCGGCGGACCACGCGCAGCAGCGTATCCTTACTCACCGGCAACATCAGCCTTTTTGCAAAGCCTGCCGCCGGTCGCCCGCCAAGCGCCAGACCGAGGTGGTGGACGATAGAGTCCAGTCTCGCCGTGCGTCGGGCCGATGGAGCCAGCACCCCTTCAGCAAAGCGCTCAGTGAAGATTTGGCGCCCGCACAGGACGGCATCGCAACGAAAGCGGCGGGCGATTACCAGAAGCTGTACGATCCGCCCAGAGAGCGGCAGGTCGGTCACGTGTCGTCGATACCGGCTATGGACACGCCGGGAAACGGTTCCGCATGATGGACACAGACCAACGCTTCCGGACGCCCGGACCGCAATAATGGCCTTATTACCTTGGTAGTACGCACTCTCTACAACAAACCCACTCGGCACCAGACTGGAGCGCTGGAGTGCTTGCTGCATGGCCGCTGATTCTCCCCCAATCAAAGCGCCAGACATCCCTCGAACTGCATCAAAAGTGAGTCAGAGCCAATATTGCAGTCCGAATGACATTCCGAGTGAGGAACGTTGCCGCGTCATTGGCAATTTGAAGTTGGGCCACGCAGGTGCGTCACCATACAACGAATGGCCGCGGTTTCCTGCGAATGCGCCGGCGGGAGGTTGGCACCCGAAGCTTGGATACGACTGCCTCCTGCGCAAGTACCTAGGCGGCGATAGCGATCTCCAGCTGCGCGCTGGTTCGCTGTGCTGAGCCCGTAAAGTAGGACTCCAATTCCGCCAATGCGCGATATTCCCAATCTTTTGCCTGCCCCAGCAAGGTCCAGCTTTGACCGGGTCGGAAGGCCGCGGTTTGTCGGTATAACGAAGCGATTGTGCGAAATCGGCGTACGTTCTCTAGGACTGCTTCCGTGCTCATGATCTGCGCTCCACTTCACCCCTTTGGTTGACGAGAATGTGCGCAAGAACGATTTTCGATTCGTTACCGGCATTCGTGCGTCCGGCTGAATGGTTTGCGAACGGTTGCCAATCCTGGAGCGAGAACTGCGCTGGCAACTTGTAGGTAGCCTCGTCATTTAGCTGCCGAGATCATCCGAAAAAATCGATTGACGAGCTTTGTATATCGGCCTGTTGCCGCGCGGCGGCTTAACAAAAGAAAAAGAGCCGCCTTGGCGGCTCTAAGTAGATGGCTGTGTCAGGATCAGCCCCCAGCTCGTCCGTTCTTTGCGGTCGTAGTCGAACATAGTTATTGCGATTCGATGTGGCTCTGCCGCCACACATCTTGATTTCCAGATGTTTAACCCGCGCCAATCTCACGTGCGTCGCGGTTCGCGTCGCCAGCGCCGCAGCAATGCTAATCGGACCTTGATGAGCGCACGGCTCGGGAACTCGATAAGTCCTTCTATCGAGGCCGAGTCTCTCGGAAACCAACCGTCTGCCTTGACCTGACAAGAAACTGCTACATTGCAAGATAGCGGCGCCGGATATCTTCATTCGCGGCAAGGCCGGCCGCATCCTGGCGATGCACCACTTTTCCTTTATCGATGACGAGTGCGTCCTCGGCGATCCGCAGGCAGAAATGCATGTTCTGCTCGGCAAGCAGGATCGTAGCGCCGCTTGCTCCCAGTTCCCGCAGCACTTTCCCAATGGTGGCGACCACGATCGGGGCGAGCCCCTCGCTCGGTTCGTCGAGCAGCAGAACCAGTGGATTGCCCATCAAGGCACGGGCGATGACCAGGAGTTGTTGCTCGCCGCCGGAGAGACCGCCCGCTTCGCGCGACCGTAGTCTTTCGAGTAACGGGAAGGTCTCCCAGACACGCGGCAGGGTCCAGTCTCGCCGTCCGTCGGGACCGTGCTTTGCCGCGATCAGGAGATTGTCCTCCACGCTGTGCTCGGGAAACACCTGCCGGTCCTCGGGCACGTAGGCGAGGCCGAGCCGGGCACGCGCATGCGGCGGCGCGTGGGTGATGTCGCGGCCGGCGAAGAAGATGCGGCCGCCCCTCGCCGGCACGATTCCCGCAAGCGTCTTCATGGTGGTGCTCTTGCCGGCGCCGTTTCGCCCGAGCAGCGCCAGCGTGCACCTTTCCTGAAGGGCGAGATCGACATCGAACAGGATCTGGCTCGCGCCGTAGAAGGCGCTCACCCCTTCGGCGCGCAAGAGATCCGTCATGCTGCGTCCTCCGTGCCGAGATAGGCTTCGATCACAGCCTTGTTGTTCCGGATCTCGTCCGGTGTGCCTTCCGCCAGGACGCGGCCGTAGCACAGCACTCGGATCGTCGTCGCGACCTTGAAGACGATATCCATATCGTGCTCGATGAAGACCAGCGTAAGCTTGCGCCGGTCCCACAGATCGCGCACGCGTTCGATCATGCGCCAGCGCTCGTCAGGACCCATGCCGGCCGTCGGCTCGTCGAGCAGCAGCACCCTGGGCTCGAGCGCAAGCGCGATGGCGATATCGAGCAGCTTCTGGTCGCCGTGGGAGAGGATCGCGCCCTCCACATTCGAAACCTGCGTCAGGCCCACCAGTTCCATCACCTCTTCGGCCCGCTTGCGCACGCCGGGCGGCGGAAAGCGGCGGGAGAGATTGCCCCACTGGCCGATATGGGCGGTAACGGCGGCCATCAGGTTCTCCATCACCGTCATGGTCGGAAAGCAGCTTGCCACCTGAAAGGCCCGCGCGATGCCCCGGTGCATCCGTTCGCTCCTGGAGAGACGAATGATGTCCTGACCGTCGAGCAGCACCTCACCGGAATCGGGCGAGAACGCGCCGCTAATCAGGTTGAAGAAGGTGCTTTTGCCGGCGCCGTTCGGACCGATCACCGCCGAAAGCGACCCCGACGGAAAATCGAGCGACACATCGTCGATTGCCCGCAGGCCACCGAACGTCTTGGTGAGATTTCTGATCTCGAGCTTCATCGCGGGCGTCCGGGCCATGCGAGTCTGAGGAAATCGAGCACGCCGCGGCGCAGCCCGAGCGCGAAGGCCAGGATCACGATCCCCAGAACCAGTCCCTGATATTCGGTGATGCGTGTCACCACATCGTTCAGCGCGAGCAGGATCATCGCGCCCAGCACGGGTCCGAGGAAGCTGTTGATGCCGCCCAGCATGACGGCAAAGATCGCCTGGCCCGAATTCGGCCAATCGGCGAGTTCGGGATAGGCGCCCGAGACGAACAGCGCGGCCAGCACGCCGCCCAACCCTGCGAAGGCGCCGGCAATCGTAAAGGCCGAGAGGCGGGCTCGCCAGAGAACAATACCCAGGAAGCTGGCGCGGTTCTCGTTGTCGCGGATCATGCGCAGCGTCTGGCCGAATGGGCTCGTCGAGATGTGGCGCAACGCCAGCAGGCCGAGCACCGCCACGATCGCACAGAACTGGTACATATGAAGCTGCGAGGCGAGCTCGAAGCCGAAGATCTCGCGGCGCGGGATGCCGCCGCGCAATCCCTGGTCGCCGCCGGTGAGGCTCTGCCAGGAGATGATGACGCTATAGAACAGCATCTGTACCGCGAGCGTGATGAAGGCGAAGTAATCCGTGCTGAGGCGTACGCAGATCGCGCCGACGCAGAACGCGGCAAGGGTCGTGATCAACACCGCCAGCACGGCGGCGACGGGCAGCGAGAGAGCCGTCATCTGCATGGTCAAAGCGAAGGCGTAGGCGCCGAGGCCGTAGAACATGCCGTGGCCGAACGAGACCATGCCGGTGTTTCCGACCAGCAGGTTGAGCGAGGTTGCAAACAGCGCCATGGCGCTCAGGCGGATGACGAAATCCTCGAAGGCGGGGCTGCGATGGAACAGCGGGATCGCCAGCACGACGATCAGGGCGACGGCGCCGATCGCCATTTCGCGCAACGCGAGGTGGCTTCTCATGCCCGGCGACCGAACAGGCCCTGCGGACGCAGGAGCAGGATGGCGATCATCAGGATATAGATCAGGCCATCGGTGAACTTGGGAAAGCCGATCGTGCCGAAGCCGCGGACCATGCCGATCAGCAGCGCCGAGACCAGCGCTCCCGCGATCGAACCCATGCCGCCGATCACCGTGACGATGAAGCTCTCGATCAGAATCGAGAAACCCATGCCAGGCGACAGCGAGCGCACGGGCGCCGCGAGCGCGCCCGCCAGTCCCGCCAGCCCGCCGCCGATCGCAAAGACGATGGCGAAAAGCAGCGTCGTGTTGACGCCCAGCGCCGAAACCATCTGGGGATTGATGGCCGCGGCGCGCACCGTCTTGCCGAACCGTGTCATCGAAAGGCCGAGGCCGAGCACGATCGCGATCAGCGCCGCAATCCCGATCAGCACGGCGTAAAAGGGCGGCACCACACCACCCGCGATGAAGAGCGGCGGCACCTGGAAGGCTGCCGGCATCCCCATGGCGTGGAACTCCGGCCCCCAAACGATCTTCACGAGGTCGTCGAAGATCAGCACCACGGCGTAACAGATCAGGAGCTGCATCAGCACGTTGGAGCCGTAGACGCGACTGATCAAGGCGCGTTCGAACAGCACGCCGAACAGCGCCATCGCGAGCGCTCCCGACAGCACCGCAAGCGTGTAGCTGTCGGTTGCGCCGAGGGTGGAATAGGCGACGTAGCCGCCCAGCATGTAAAAGGTGCCGTGGGCGAAGTTCACGACCTTCAATACGCCGAAGATCAGGGTCAGGCCCGCGGCGACAAGGAACAGCAACATTCCCACGATCAGCCCGCTGGTGGTCTGGGTGACCACGCAAGCGGGCGTCGTGAGGCAAGCGCCGAGCGCGCTGAGGTCCATCTCAGATGTACTTCTGCTGCTTCTTCCACTCCGTCTCGAGCTCGAGGATCTTGCCCCAGTCGGCGGCCTTCACATCGACGATGAACGGTTCCTTCGGCGTGGTCTGGCCCCAGCCGATGGCATAGCCGATCGTCGTATGGTCCTCGCGCATGGTGATGGTGCCGTCGGCGCCGAACGGCGTGTTGATCTTCATGCCGGTGAGGGCCGCGGCCAGGGCCTTGCCGTCGAGCGAGTTGGCCTTCTTGATGGCTTGCTCGTAGAACTGCATCGCCACCGCGTTTTGCCACGACCAGTTGGTCGGCCGCTCGTTCCACTTCTTCAGGTAGGCCTGGCCCCATTCCTTGTTGGCAGGCGTATCCGGGAAGGTCTCGAGGTAACGCGTCGCCGACTGAATGCCGGCCGGCAGATTCTTGATGGCAGCCAGCACGGGATAATCGACGTTGGGCGTCGCCACCGTCATCTGCGAGAACAGCGCATAGATGTTGCCCTGGTTCACGAACGCCGAGAGGTCGCCGGCATAGAGCAGCGTAAACAGAGCCTGGGGCTTGGCCTGAATCAGCTTGGTGATGACTTCGGTGAAGTCGGGCTGGCCGAGCTTGGGCCAGGCGTCGGTGACGATCTCGACGTCCGGCTTGAACTGCTTGAAAAACTGCAGGTATTGCGCGGTGGTGTCACGACCATAAGCGTAGTCCGGCGAGCAGGTCGCCCATTTGTTGAGCTTCTTGGTATTCGCGAATTCGGCGAGATAGATGCTGCCGGCCACGGCGTCGTGCACGCCCTGGCGCGCGACGCGGAAGGCGGTGGGCGCGCGGATCTTGGGATCGGCGGTCAGCGAGGAGGTCTCGCTGTTGGTGTGGATGCAAGCGATGCCGAGGTCGCGCACGACTTCCTGGACCGCAAAGGAGGCGGACGAGGCCTCGGCGTCGACCAGGAGCTCACAGCCCGTGGTATTCACGAGCTCGCGCGCGATGCGGGCGGCCTCCTGGGGCTGACCCTTTGAATCGCGGAAGACGAATTCGATCTGCCGGCCGAGAAAGCCGCCGGCGGCATTGATGCGATCCTGCTCCATCATCAGTGAGTTGCGCGAGGAGGTGCCAAGCAGTGCAATCGGCCCCGACAGGATGCTTTGCATTCCGATGCGCAACGTATTGGCCTGTGCCCTGGCCACCCATGGGGCGACCAGCAGAGAAACGGCACCACCAGCCAACATCGTGCGACGCGTAATATGCCCGCTCATTGAACTGCACCTCCCATGACCTGTTATTGCGGCTCGGTTTTTTGAGACAACCGGCCATTCTTGTTAAGGCCGCCAACTCTAGATCGGCAATAGCGCCCTGATCAAGCTGCCATTTGTCGGCTCGCACCCTGGCAAGCGGGTGCGGCCCGGTAAAGGATTTGTCACAGGCCGAAGGTGTCGATGCCGCCAGCGTCGGTTTGAAGCAGACTGACAGTGGATACTGCCGACTTGGCGCAAATCGGCTTCCGCCAATGCCGCTTAAGGTCGCGCTTTCATGCTCGGAAGTATTTGGACGTAACGGCTCGGCTGGCGCACCGCAATGCAGCAACGAAAAGGGCACTCCGGCTGAATTTCAAACGGAGATTGCAGGCTTTCCGGCCTTGGTGGATTTCAGGAGCAAAGGGGATGACGTCAAGATGCATTACGAGTCATAATCATCGAAAGAGGAAACGAAGCCGAAAAGGCCAAATCGAGCGGCGAATGATCAATCTTTCCAGCTTCATCGCCTTTCATGCCCGGCGAACGCCAGCCCGCTATGCGCTGAAATACAAGGGCGAGGATATTTCCTACGCCGCTTTCGACCAACGCATCCGACAGGTCGCCGGCTGGCTGGTGACGCGCGGCGTTGGCCCCAACGACGTGGTCGCGGTGCTGATGAAGAACAGCAGCGCCTTCCTCGAACTGGTCTTTGCAACCAGCCACATCGGCGCGGTGTTTTTGCCGATCAACTATCGCCTCTCCGCCGACGAGGTCGGCTACATCGTCAGCAATTCCGGCGCGCGGCTTCTGGTCGCGGACGAGGAGCTTGCCGCCATCGCGGCCGGCGACGCACCAATCGTGCTGCTCGACGAGGCTGCGCAGGCGAGCGCGACGAAGCTTGCGCCCGAAGCCGAGCCCGCACCGATGCATCCGCGGCAACCGGGTGACCTGATGCGGTTGATGTACACATCGGGCACGACCGATCGCCCCAAAGGGGTGATGCTGACCTACGAAAACATGTATTGGAAGTCGGCGGACCAGACCTTGGTGCTCGGACTGAACGCGGACACCAGATTGCTTGTGGTCGGTCCACTCTATCACGTCGGCGGGCTCGATCTGCCCGGCATTGCGGTCTTGTGGCACGGCGGCCTCATGTCAATTCAGCGCGATTTCGAGCCCGGGCAAGCGCTGGCTGCAATCGAGGCCGAACGGCTCAATGGCGCGTGGTTTGCGCCGGTCATGACCACGGCCCTCCTCACCCACCCCGGGCGCGATCGTTACGACGTATCCAGCTTGAAATGGGCGATCGGCGGCGGGGAGAAGACGCCAGAGGCGCGCATTCGCGCCTTTTCGGATTTGTTCATGGGAGCGCGCTACATCGACGCCTACGGCCTCACCGAGACCGTCGGCGGCGATACCTTCATGGAAGCCGGACGCGAGTTCGAAAAGATCGGATCGACGGGGCGCGCCATCGCCCATGTCGAGGTCGAGATCCGGAACGATCGCGGCAACCGCCTTCCTCCCGGCGCGGACGGCGAGATTTGCCTGCGTGGCCCCAAGGTCACCAAGGGTTACTGGAAAGATCCCGAGAAGACTGCAGCAGCCTTCTTCGGCGACTGGTTTCGTACCGGTGACGTCGGCCATCTCGATGCCGACGGCTTCCTCTATTTGACCGATCGCAAGAAGGATATGATCATCTCCGGCGGCGAGAACATCGCCTCCTCCGAAGTCGAGCGCGTGATCTACGAACTGCCCGCCGTCCGCGAGGTCGCCGTCGTCGGTATGCCCGACGAACGCTGGGGAGAGAAGCCGGTCGCGGTCGTCGTGCTCGCCGAAAATAATGCGCTCGATCTTGCGTCGCTTGCGACCCATTGCCGATCGCGACTGGCTGGCTTCAAGGTGCCGAGGGAGCTCGTCATTCGCGACAGTCTGCCCCGAAATCCGTCCGGCAAGGTACTCAAGCGCGTGTTGCGCGGGGAACTGGAGGCCATCCGATGAGGAAGGCAGGCGACTGTCGCCTGCCGGTGGCAACGTCACTGGCATCAATCTTCGCGTCGACGCCGGCTTCATCGCCGGCCTCGCATGGGATGGATGTGGCGGGCTGCGCCCGAAGCGCGATAGAGTTGGATTTGAGGACATCAGATCGTCATGAATATTGAATTGCCGCGCCGACCGCTCGACCTCTCCTCCGCTATCGCCGAGGCGGATATCCGCTGCCTCTTGATGGTGCTGGTGCATATGACCGGCGACGAGCGCTGGCTGGAGCCGCCCTACAAGCCTAAGCGCGACGCGCGCCTGATTCCCGATCCTGATGCCGGATTACCCGCGGAAATCCAGGATGAAATCCGCGCCGCGGTCGTAAGGCTGTTCGCCCAGGGCACCCCAAAGCCGGTCATCACCGATCCCGGCGACGAGCTGATCCTGAGAATGATGCGCGCCTGCCTCGGCGAGAACGTCGCGCCCGAATACGCCCCGCTGATGCGGGAAGAAATGGGCTTTGTCCCGCGGCAAGCGCGCTGGACCCAACGGCCGGCGGACGAGCCTCTCGCGCATCATCATGTCCTGATCGTCGGCGCCGGCGTCTGCGCCATCGCGCTTGCCGTGGCCCTCGGGCAACTCGGCATCCGCTACACCATTGTCGAGAAGAACGCCGAACTCGGCGGCACATGGTACGTCAACCGCTATCCCGGCTGTGGCGTCGACACGCCGAACCATTCCTATTCCTACTCCTTCGGGTCGCGAAACGCCTGGACCCGCTATTTCTGCCAGCGCGAGGAACTGCTCGATTATCTGAAGAAAGTCGCTGATGAATACGGCATCCGCGAGCATCTACGCCTGAACACGCAACTCACCTCTTCGCGCTGGGATGAGAGCAAACGGCGCTGGATCTCGACCCTGAAGACGAAAGACGGCGAGGAAACGTTCGAATCGACGGTGCTGGTCAGCGCCATCGGTCAGCTCAACGACCCTTCTCGCGCGCATTTCAAGGGCGAGGTGGATTTCAAGGGCCTGATCCTGCATTCGGCGCTATGGCCGGACGACCTCAATCTCGACGGCAAGCGCGTCGCCGTGATCGGCACCGGCGCAACCTCGATGCAACTCGTACCCTCCATTGCCGATCGCGTGGCATCGCTCACGGTGTTTCAGCGGACCGCCCAATGGGCGCGGCCGGTCGAAGGCTATTCCGATCCGATTACCGACGGCGCGCAGTGGTTGCTCGCACATCTGCCGTTTTACGTGCAATGGTACCGCTTCAACATGTTCTGGCGTTACGGCGACGGCCTGTTGCCGTTCCTGCGCAAGGATCCCGCCTGGCCGCACCCCGATCGCGCGGTCAACAAAGGCAACGACCGACACCGCGAGGAACTTACCGACTTCATCCGGTCGGAATTGAAGGATCGCCCGGACCTGATCGAGAAATGCGTGCCGACTTATCCGCCCTATGGCAAACGCATCCTGCTCGACAATGGTTGGTACAAGACGCTCACGAAGCCGAACGTGGAGCTCGTTGCCGACGAGATCGACCGGTTCACGCGCGACGGCATACTGACCAAAGACGGAAAGGAACGGCCGTACGATATCATCGTGGTTGCGACCGGCTTCAAGGTCACCGAGATGGCAGCGCGGCTCGATATCACGGGCCGAGAAGGTAAGAATCTCCGCGACAAATGGGCCGGCGACAATCCGACAGCCTATCTCGGCCTCACCGTGCCGGATTTCCCGAATCTGTTTTGCATGCTCGGCCCCAATACAGGTCCGGCGCACGGCGGAAGCGTGATCTTTCAGTCCGAATGCCAGAGCCGGTATATATCGGCTTGCCTGGTCGACATGATCGAGCGTGGAATTGCAGCGGTCGACGTTCGCCAGGAGATTCTCGACGACTATGTCAGCAAGGTCGATGCCGAACATGAGGCGATGGTCTGGAC
>JBAUUA010000361.1:0-3082 GCA_049582465.1 Bradyrhizobium sp.
CGGTGAAGAAGAAGCTGCCTCCGACGAGGAAATTGCGGCGATAGTCGGTCATGCGAACATGTTAGCATAACGGCGCGGCGACGTGATGGGTATCGCTGCGCTCCACCCATGCTACACGCTCTGCCGCTTTTCGTCATTGCGAGGAGCGAAGCGGACGAAGCAATTCAGCTATTCGTTTTGCGACGCGCAAAGCTGGATTGCTTCGCTTCGCTCGCAATGACGATCTAACGCTTCACCCCGTGCTCGTCTTCATCGCGGTCTGGAACTTGTCGCTGAATTCGGCGAGCTCGTCGGCGGCAATATCGCTCACCGCCCAGTAGTTCAGCCCGCCTTCGCTCCAGCTTCGGACGTTGAATCCCTGGAACGTTTCGGTCCTCGCCGGGCGGGCCTCGGTGCTCGCGGTCTGCGCCACGAAAAGATTGATCACGTGCAGGCGGCGGCGGTAGACGATGGCGCCGACGGGGCGGGCGTCGATGTAGTCGAGCCGGCCGCCGATCAGGGTAAAACCGAGCGCAGTGAGGTCGATCACCGGCGGCGCCACGTCGAGCCTGCCGTTGAACCACGGTTTCACCGTGTGCTGGTCGGTGGAGAGCACGTCGGTGAGATGTCCGGCCTGCAGCGAGCGCAGATGCGCCGAGACGATCTCGGAGGTGATGCGGGATTCGTCGTCGTTGCGCAGCACGATGGCGACGAGGCCTGTGGCCGCGATCGCCGAGACCGCCGATCCCATCGCAAAGCCGCGCAGCACCGCGCGCCGGCTCGGTGCCTGCGCCTGCGGTTGGGGCAGCGCCGCCTCGATGCGCCGGTGTAGCGCCACAGGTGCGGTGTAACGCAGATCGGCAGCGGAGATCGCCTGGTGCATCTCGCGGATGGCGGCGAGCTCGGCGGTGCAACGCGGGCAGGTGGCGATATGCGCTTCGACCTCGCGCGCGTGACCGGCATCGAGTTCGCCGTCGATCAGCGCGTGCAGCAGGATTTCAGCCTCGTCGCAGGTCATTTCGGTGGCTCCTGTTCCGCCATCCAGGCCGAGCGCAGCATGGCGCGGGCGCGCGCCAGGCGCGACATCACGGTACCCACGGGCACTTCCGCGACATCGGCTATCTCGCGATAAGACAGATTTTCGATTTCACGCAGGACGAAGGTCTCCCTGAACGGTTCGGCCAGCGCACCCACCAGCCGCTGGATCGCGCTGGCGTCGCGCTGGCGCAGGATCTGAGTCTCCGGCGTCTCCGGCGCCTCGCTCCAGAGCGGCGTCTGCTCTTCCTTGGCGGCGACGTCCTCGATCGGACCGGTCGGCGAGCTGGCGCGCCGGGCGAATTCGGCGCGGCAGACATTGCGCAGGATCGCCAGCAGCCAGGGCTTCATCGCCGGCCCGCGATAACTGTCGAAATGCTTTAGCGCGCGCAGGTAGCATTCCTGCACCGCGTCCTCGGCATCGCTGGCGTCGCGCAGCAGATAGCGCGCCAGCGTATAGACGTCGTCGAGATGCGGAAGCGCGGCGTCGCGAAAGCGCCGCGCCTTCTCCGGATCGTCGTTCGCAGCGTTGACCGCCATCGCGCCTGGCCCGGCTTTCGTCGAATGGGCTTGTGCCCGGCCGGCGTCGAGCCACCGGCCGGGCAGTGCTGTGATGCCTTGATTTGCAGGACTATTCAACCCAAGCCTATTCAACCTTGATCATTCCGGTCATGTGCGGGTGCAGCGAACAAAAATACTTGTAGTCGCCGGCCGCCGTGAAGGTGAACGAATAGCTGTTGTCGGTATCGAGCGTCTTCGACCTGAACTTGCCCGCGGAGACCACCGTGTGGGGTATGTCATCGTGGTTGGTCCAGGTCACCGTCGTGCCGACCTTCACCGTCAGCTCCGCCGGCGCAAAGGTGAAATTGTCGATCGTCACGTTGGTGTCGTCGGCATAAGCATGGGGGGCGCCGAGACACAGGGAAATCGCCGCGGCGATGGCGAGCCTGCCAAGGCTGCGCAGAGTTACGGACATCATCTGAAAACTTCCCTTTCAGCCCTGCAGCGGCGTGTCGATGATCGCAAGCCGCTGGTCGCCCGGCTTGAAGTTGATGCTGGCGACGCCGAGCAGGGTGCGAAGCTTCGAGTCTTCGACCTTCATCGGGCCGGGCGAGGGCGCGGTGCCGGGCGCGGGCTGCGGGAAGGCGGTCGAGCGCGCGGTGTGGAAGGTGACGTTGCCCTCGACCTTCTGCATCACCTGATGGATGTGGCCGTTCAGCACGGTCACCGAGCCGAAGCCCTTGAGGTAATCCAGCGCGCGGCCGCCGTCCTCGGTGCCCCAGCCCCATTGCGGATACACCGTCCACAGCGGGATATGGGCGAACACCACGACCGGCGTCGATTTCGAGCGTCCCTTGAGGTCGTCCTCCAGCCAGGCGAGCTGCTCGGCACCAAGATTGCCCAGCCCGCCGGCCTTGAGGTCGACGACGTTGACGAGGCCGATGAAGTGGACGCCGTTGGCGTCGAACGAATACCAGCCGGCGCCCTGGGTGCCCTTGCCGTAGCGGTCCTTGTAGAACTTGACCTCCTCGTCGAGGAAATCGTGCTCGCCCGGCACGTAGTGCACGTCGAGCTTGGCCTGCGAGATGATGCGCTCGGCGTCGTCGAATTCGGACGCCTTCGACAGATGGCTGATATCGCCGGTATGGATCATGAACGACGGCTTCGTCGGAATCGCCTTGACCCGGTTGATCGCTTCCTCGAGCGTGCCGAGCGCGTTCGGATTGGCCGGCTTGTCGAAACCGACATGGCTGTCGCTGATCTGCAGGAAGGTCAGCCCGGCGGGCTCCGCGGCCAGCGCGGAATCGACCAGCCCCAGCGAACGCGGCACGCCGCCGGAAATGGTCCACAGCACGCCGGTGCCGGCCCAGGTCATGCATTCCAGTACCTTGCGGCGGCTGACACCGGGCTTGTCATCATGATGATCGTGATCGCTCATCGCCTCTTCTCCATGGACCCATGATTGGGTTTGCACGGGCTTGATCGGGCGAGGGGGCGGTTTATTCCCGGCCAGGCAGGATCGGCGGGCCGGAGCGATGACGATTTCGTGAGGAAGAAATCTTAATGC
>JBAUUA010000362.1:0-2421 GCA_049582465.1 Bradyrhizobium sp.
CCGGACGAGGGCGAGGTGCTGTTCGACGGCGTCACCGACCTGACCCGGCTGGACGAGACCCGGATCGCCGAACTCGGGATCGGCAGGAAATTCCAGAAGCCGACGGTGTTCGAGAGCCAGACCATCGAGGACAATTTGTTGCTGGCGCTCAATGTCGACCACAGCGTCAAGGGCACGCTGTTCTGGCGCGGCAGCAGGCCCGAAAGCGAGCGGATCGAGAAGGTGCTGGAAACCATCCGCCTGACCGATGCGCGCAATCGCCTCGCCGGCAGCCTGTCGCACGGCCAGAAGCAATGGCTGGAGATCGGCATGCTGCTGGCGCAGGATCCAAAATTGCTATTGGTCGACGAGCCCGTCGCCGGTATGACCGACGTCGAAACCCATCAGACCGCCGAGCTGTTGAAGGAAATCAACAAGGAAAAGACCGTGATGGTGGTCGAGCACGACATGACCTTCGTCCGCGAGCTCGGCGTCAAGGTGACCTGCCTGCACGAAGGCTCGGTGCTGGCGGAAGGCACCATCGACCAGGTCTCGTCGAACGAGCGCGTGATCGAAGTGTATCTGGGAAGGTAGCGCGATGCTGAAGGTCGACAACATCAGCCTCTATTACGGCGCGGCCCAGGCGCTGCGCGGCGTCTCGATCTCGGCCGAGCCCGGCAAGGTGACCTGCGTGCTGGGCCGCAACGGCGTCGGCAAGACCTCGCTGTTGCGCGCCATGGTCGGCCAGTACCCGATCGCCTCCGGTTCGATAAATTTCGACGGCGCCGACATCACGGGTCTGAAGCCCTACGAGCGGGCGCGCAAGGGCATCGGCTTCGTGCCGCAGGGCCGCGAGATCTTTCCGTTGCTGACGGTGGAGGAAAACCTCAAGACCGGCTTCGGGCCGCTCAAGCGCGAGGACCGCAACATCCCCGATGACGTGTTTTCGCTGTTTCCGGTGCTGCAATCGATGCTGGGTCGCCGCGGCGGCGACCTCTCCGGCGGGCAGCAGCAGCAGCTCGCGATCGGGCGCGCGCTGGTGATGCGGCCCAAGCTGTTGCTGCTCGACGAGCCGACCGAGGGCATCCAGCCGTCGATCATCAAGGACATTGGCCGCGCGATCCAGTATCTGCGCAGCCTCGGCAACATCGCGATCGTGCTGGTCGAACAATATCTCGACTTTGCCTGCGAGCTCGGCGACAATTTTGCCGTGATGGACCGGGGCGCGGTGAAATTTGCCTGCGATCGCAGCGCGATGGATCCCGCCGAAATCAGCCGTCAAATGGCGCTGTAGACCGTGACGCGACCGGCAGGGGTCGCGCTTCCGGTCTGGGGAGAATGGGGCGGATGCAAACCGACGGCACCAGCGCGGCTTCGGCGATTTTCGCGGCCAACCGGGCGAGGGGCTCGGTGATTTTCGACGTGCATCAGGTCGAAGGGGTCACCCGCCGCCGCCATTTGCATGAATCGGGCTCGCTGCGCGTCCGCTTTCCCTCGCCGGAGGCTGACGGCCTGTCGGCGGTGTTCGTCAATACCGCGGGCGGGGTTGCCGGCGGCGACCGGTTCGGCATCGAGATCGCGGCCGGCGAGGGCTCGCGGCCTGCGGTGACGACGGCGGCGGCGGAAAAAGTCTACCGCGCCGCAGGCCCGGCCGCACAGCTGGATATATCGCTGAAGGCGGAAGCGGGCGCGCATCTTTCCTGGTTGCCGCAGGAGACCATTTTGTTCGACCGGGCGCGGGTCTCGCGCCGGATCGATATCGACCTTGCCGACAGTGCCTCGCTCCTGCTCTGCGAAATCGTGGTGTTCGGCCGCGCCGCGATGGGCGAGCGGATGCTGGCCGGCGAATTCTCCGACCGCTGGCGGCTCTCCCGCGGTGGCCGGCTGGTGTTCGCCGAAAACATCCGGCTCGACGGCGACATCGGGCAGAAGCTCAGGCAACCGGCGGTCGCCAAGGGCGGCGTCGCGATCGGCACCGCGCTGATCGTGCCGGGCGACGAGGCGCTGGTGGAGCGGATTCGCGAATTGTCCGCATCCTTCGGCGGCGAGGTCGGCATCTCCAGTTGGAACGGGTTTGCAATGGCGCGGTTCTGTGCCCAAGATGCGGCCCGACTTCGCGCCGACATGATGGCGGTGCTCGGCCGCGCTTCGGCCGAGGCGCTGCCACGGCTCTGGCTCAACTAATTCAGGTCAACATTATCCGAGTGCCCGCATGAATCTCTCTCCCCGCGAAAAGGACAAGCTCTTGATTTCCATGGCGGCGATGGTGGCGCGGCGCCGGCTGGAGCGCGGCGTCAAGCTCAACCATCCCGAGGCCGTGGCCATCATCTCCGACTTCATCGTCGAGGGCGCCCGCGACGGCCGCACCGTGGCCGAGCTGATGCAGGCCGGCGCGCAGGTCATCACCCGCGCGCAGTGCATGGACGGCATCGCCGAGATGAT
>JBAUUA010000363.1:0-9878 GCA_049582465.1 Bradyrhizobium sp.
TGACCAAGGAAGCCACAAAGCATATGCGGCTGTTCATTTCGGGCTCCGCGCCGCTGCTCGCCGATACCCACCGCGAATGGTTTGCACGCACCGGCCACGCCGTGCTCGAGCGCTACGGCATGACCGAGACCAACATGAACACGTCGAACCCCTATGACGGCGAGCGCGTCCCCGGCGCGGTCGGCCATCCGCTGCCCGGCGTCTCGGTGCGCGTCACCGATCCCGAAACCGGCAAGGAATTGGCGCGCGACGAAATCGGGATGATCGAGGTCAAGGGACCCAACGTCTTCAAGGGCTATTGGCGGATGCCGGAGAAGACGAAAGCCGAGTTCCGCGACGACGGCTTCTTCATCACCGGCGACCTCGGCAAGATCGACGCCAAGGGCTATGTGCACATTGTCGGCCGCGGCAAGGATCTCGTGATCTCCGGCGGCTTCAACGTCTATCCGAAGGAAATCGAGAGCGAGATCGACGCCATGCCGGGCGTGATCGAATCCGCCGTGATCGGCGTGCCGCATGCCGATTTCGGCGAGGGCGTCACCGCTATCCTGGTCTGCGACAAGGGCGCCAAAGTCGATGAGGCTTCCGTGCTGAAAGGGCTCGACGGCAGGATCGCCAAGTTCAAGATGCCGAAAAAGGTGATCGTGGTCGAGGAATTGCCGCGCAACACCATGGGCAAGGTGCAGAAGAATATTTTGCGCGATACCTATTCGAAGATTTATTCGAAGTAGCGCACTGGTCGCAGGCTACAGCAGGCTGATCACGAACCTGCTGCCGACGATGAATAGATACGCGCCGAACGCCATTTCCAGCGTCCGCTTCGACATCGCATGCGCGGCCCGAACCCCGAGTGGCGCGGTCAGCAGGCTCAACGGCATCACCAGCACGGCGCCGATCAGCGAGACGTAGCCGAGCGCGAACGGCCATTGCAGCGCGGCGACATCGGGAAAACGCGCGGCCGCGGGCCAGCCGGCATAGACATAGCCGAGTGCCCCGGGAATCGAGATCAGCACCGCCAGCGCCGAGGAGGTCGCGACCGCCTGATGGATCGGCCGGCCGTAGAAAGTCATCAGCAGGTTCGAAAACAATCCGCCGCCTATGCCCATCAGGGTGGAGAGAATCCCGACGAAGAAGCCGTAGGCTTTCATCAGCGGCCCCTTCGGGAGGTCGTCGCCGAACTTCCAGGTCGCGCGCGCCAGCAACAGGCGGGCGGCGGCCGACCAGGCCACGGCGACGAACACGATCTTGAATAGCCGCTCCGGCGCGTAACGCGCGGTGACGCTGCCGGCGATCACGCCGGCCAGCACCGGCAGCCACCACGCCTTGAGGATTTCGGTGTCGACCGCGCCCCGGAGGTAATGGGCGCGCCAAGAGCTGATCGAGGTCGGAATGATGATGGCGAGCGAAGTGCCGATGCACAGCGGCATCCGCACCTCCAGCGGCACGCCCGCTATTCGGAAGCATTCGTAGAACACGGGGACCAGGATCGCACCGCCGCCGATGCCGAATACGCCTGCGAGGAATCCGGAGAGCGCGCCGACCGCCACCAGCAGCAGCGCCAGTTGGAGCAGTTCGGACATATCGAGCCCTGCGGTCGCCATCCCGGTTCTTCCTTTTTCGCGCGTCGAAACCGCGCGCGTTCATGAATCGTGCTTCAGGTATACCAGCCTGCAGGAGCGGGCGACCTTGTCAATGTGCTCAAATGCAAGGCTCATCTGAAGCTATGAACAATCGTTCGCAAACGGCCGATTTCGTCATTGCACTCAGTGATTCGACTTCGTAAATAGGCTTCGTCTCCGCGATCCCTCATGGGGTCCCTGCGTGGGCCCGCAACCGTCAAAGCCGCCAATGACCGCCAGGATCGAACGACCGCTTTCACCGCACCTGCAGACCTATCGCGTCACGCTGACGATGGCGATGTCCATCATCCATCGCATCACCGGTGTCGCGTTGTATTTCGGCACCCTGTTGCTGGCGTGGTGGCTGATCGCGGCCTCTTCCGGGCCCGCCGCCTACGCCAACGTGCAGGCCTTTACCTCGAGCTTCATCGGCCGCCTGATCGTGTTCGGCTACACTTGGGCGCTGATGCACCATCTGCTCGGCGGCATCAGGCATTTCATCTGGGACCTCGGCTACGGCTTCAAGGCGAACGAGCGCGAGACGATGACCTGGGGCGCGCTGATCGGCGGCATTTCGCTCACCGTGTTGTTGTGGATCGCTGCCTACGCGATCGGAGGCGGACGATGAGCACACCGACTTCTCAAGGCTCGAAATCGATGCGGACGCCGCTCGGCCGCGTCCGCAACCTCGGCTCCTCGCATTCCGGCACTTCCGACTTCTGGCGCCAGCGGCTCACCGCGGTGGCGATGGTGCTGTTGATCCTGCCGGTGATCGTGGTGGTGATGATGCTGCTCGGCCGCAACCAGGCCGGCGCCGCGCAGATCCTGGGGTCGCCGCTGGTCGCGATCATCCTGTTGTTGTTCATCGTCGCCAGCATCTGGCACATGAAGATCGGCATGCAGGTGGTGATCGAGGACTACGTGCATGGCGAGATGGTGAAGCTCGCCGCCATCATGGCCAACAATTTCTTCTCGGTTGCGGTGGCGCTGGCCTCGATCTACGCCATTCTCAAATTGTCATCCGGAGTGTAGCCCATGGCGGCCGACGGCAACGGCAAGGCCCCGAATGGTGGTCCTGCCAGCAATGGAAAAGCCTATCCGATCGAAGACCACACCTATGACGTAGTCGTGGTCGGCGCGGGCGGCGCGGGCCTGCGCGCCGTGGTCGGCTGCGGCGAGGCGGGATTGCGCACCGCCTGCATCACCAAGGTGTTTCCGACCCGATCGCATACGGTGGCGGCGCAAGGCGGCATCTCGGCTTCGCTCGGCAACATGCACGAGGACAACTGGCGCTGGCACATGTACGACACCGTCAAGGGGTCGGACTGGCTCGGCGACCAGGATTCGATCGAATACATGGTGCGTCAGGCGCCGGCGGCGGTCTACGAACTCGAGCACTGGGGCGTGCCGTTCTCGCGCACCGAGGACGGCAGGATCTACCAGCGGCCATTCGGCGGCATGACGGTGGACTACGGCAAGGGCCAGGCGCAGCGCACCTGCGCCGCCGCCGACCGGACCGGCCACGCCATGCTGCACACCATGTACGGCCAGGCGCTGCGTCATTCCGCGGAATTCTACATCGAGTTCTTCGCGATCGACCTGATCATGGACGACCAGGGCACCTGCCGCGGCGTTATCGCGCTCAAGCTCGACGACGGCACGCTGCATCGCTTCCGCGCGCAAACCACCCTTCTCGCCACCGGCGGCTACGGGCGCATCTATCATTCCTGCACCGGCGCCCACACCCAGACCGGCGACGGCAGCGCGATGGCGCTGCGCGCGGGCCTGCCGCTGCAGGACATGGAATTCGTGCAGTTCCATCCGACCGGCATTTACGGCGCCGGCTGTCTCGTCACCGAAGGCGCCCGCGGCGAGGGCGGCTATCTCGTCAATTCGGAAGGCGAGCGTTTCATGGAGCGCTACGCGCCTTCCGCCAAGGACCTCGCCTCGCGCGACGTCGTCTCGCGCGCGATGACCATCGAGATCCGCGAGGGCCGCGGGGTCGGCAAGAACAAGGATCACATCTTCCTGCACCTCGATCATCTCGACCCCAAGGTGCTGCAGGAGCGCCTGCCCGGCATTTCCGAGTCGGCGAAGATCTTCGCCAATGTCGACGTGACGCGCGAGCCGATCCCGATCGTGCCGACCGCGCATTACAACATGGGCGGGATACCGACCAACTTCCACGGCGAAGCGCTGACCAAGAAGAACGGCGACGATAATTTCGTGGTGCCGGGCCTGATGGCGGTGGGCGAAGCGGCCTGCGTTTCTGTGCACGGCGCCAACCGTCTCGGCTCCAATTCCCTGATCGACCTCGTGGTGTTCGGCCGCGCCGCGGCGCTGCGCTGCGCCGAAAAACTGACCCCGAACGGCAAGCAGCCGGACCTGCCGGCGGATTCGGCCGACAAGGCGCTCGGCCGGCTCGATCGCTATCGCAACGCCTCCGGCGGCACGCCGACCGCGAAGCTGCGCGACAGTATGCAGCACGTGATGCAGAACAATTGCGCGGTGTTTCGCACCGGCGAGGTGCTGAACGAAGGCCACAACCTGATTCACAAGGTCCACAGCGGCATCAGCGACGTCGCGGTGACCGACCGCTCGCTGATCTGGAATTCCGATCTGATCGAGACGCTGGAGTTCGACAATCTGATCGTGCAGGCCGTGGTGACGATGGACTCGGCGGTGAACCGCACCGAGAGCCGCGGCGCCCATGCCCGCGAGGATTTCCCCGACCGCGACGACAAGAACTGGATGAAGCACACGCTGGCGTGGATCGACGATGCCGGCGATACGTCGGTCGATTATCGTCCGGTGCATGACTACACGATGACCAATGACGTGCAGTATATCCCGCCGAAGGCGCGGGTGTATTGATGACGACAGCGAAGGCTAGACACCATGGTTGAATTCGCACTGCCGAAGAATTCGAGGATATCGGGCGGCAAGATCTGGCCGAAACCGGCGGGCGCGACACAGACGCGCGAATTCAAGGTCTATCGCTGGAATCCGGACGACGGCAAGAATCCCAGCGTCGACACCTATCATGTCGATACCGGCGATTGCGGCCCGATGGTGCTCGACGCGCTGATCTGGATCAAGAACAACGTCGATCCGACGCTGACCTTCCGCCGCTCCTGCCGCGAGGGCGTCTGCGGCTCCTGCGCCATGAATATCGACGGCCAGAACACGCTGGCCTGTACCAAGTCGATGCACGACGTGAAAGAGGGCGCGGTCAAGGTCAATCCGCTGCCGCATCAGCCGGTCGTAAAGGACCTGATCCCGGATCTGACCAACTTCTACGCGCAGTATGCCTCGATCGAACCGTGGCTGAAGACCACTTCGCCGACGCCGCAGAAGGAATGGCGGCAGAGCCACGCGGACCGCGAAAAGCTCGACGGCCTCTATGAATGCATCCTCTGCGCCTGCTGCTCGACCTCGTGTCCGAGCTATTGGTGGAACAGCGACCGCTACCTTGGCCCTGCCGCACTGCTGCAGGCGAACCGCTGGGTCAAGGACAGCCGCGACGAAGCCACCGGCGAGCGGCTCGACAATCTCGAGGACCCGTTCCGGCTCTATCGCTGCCACACCATCCTGAACTGCGTCAAAGCCTGCCCGAAGGGCCTCAATCCCGCCGAGGCGATCGCCGAACTCAAGCTGAAGATGGTCGAACGTCAGGTCTGACGCAGATCCTGACGCTCATCCCGAGGCTGATGCTGACGCCGCTTCTGACTTTGGGCTCAGCGTCGCATCGCTGAAAGGGCGCAACGGCCGTTCCGGTCGGGGAACCAGAGGGAACCTTTTGATTTCCCTTCCGTTGTCGGGCATGCCCAAAGTTTCCGCGAAACGCCAGGATGCCGCCGCCAGCCCACCGATCGTGGAGGTGGTGGCCGAAACCGGCGACCACATCGAGCCGCCTCCGCCCGAATTGCTTGAATCCGATCCGGATCTGTCGCCGGAAGAAACCGAACAGGCGCGCAAGGATTATCTGCTGACGCGCTTCTGGATCAGCGCCAGGGGATTTTGGGGCAAGCGCGGCGACCGGCTGGCATGGATGTTTTCCATCGGCCTCGTCATCCTGATCGTCACCAATGTCGGCTTCCAATACGGCATCAACGTCTGGAATCGCGCGATTTTCGACGCGATCGAGAAGCGCGATTCCATCTCGGTGTTTCATCTGACCGCAGTGTTTTTTCCGCTGGCGATCGGCAGCGTCCTGCTCGGGGTGGCCCAGGTCTTCACGCGCATGGGCATTCAGCGCCGCTGGCGCGCCTGGCTGACCAATTCGGTGGTGTCGCGCTGGCTGACCAACGGGCGCTACTACCAGCTCAATCTCGTCGGCGGCGACCACCAGAACCCGGAATATCGCATCGCCGAGGATCTGCGGATCGCCACCGACTCGCCGGTTGATTTTGCGGCCGGCGTCACCTCGGCTTTCCTGTCCGCGACCACGTTCATCGCGGTGCTCTGGACCATCGGCGGCGCGCTCACCGTCACGATCGCGGGCTCGACCGTCACCATTCCCGGATTCCTGGTGATCGCGGCCGTGCTCTACGCTGCGATCGCCTCGGGTTCGATCATGACAATCGGCCGCGGCTTCGTGCAGGTCTCGGAAGACAAGAACCAGGCGGAGGCCGAGTACCGCTACACGCTGACCCGCGTGCGCGAGAACGGCGAGAGCATCGCGCTGCTCGGCGGCGAGCAGGAAGAACGCGACGGGATCGACAAGACCTTCACCAAGGTATTGCGGCAATGGGCGCGGCTCGCAGGCCAGCACATGCGCACCACGCTGGTGTCGCAGGGATCCAGCCTGATCGCGCCCGTGGTGCCGCTGCTGTTGTGCGCACCGAAATTCCTCGACGGCAGCATGTCGCTCGGACAGGTGATGCAGGCGGCGTCGGCCTTCACCATCGTGCAGAGCGCGTTCGGCTGGCTGGTCGACAATTACCCGCGGCTGGCGGACTGGAACGCCTGCGCGCGGCGCATCTCCTCCCTGATGATGTCGCTCGACGGGCTGGAGCGTGCCGAGCTCGGCGACGGCATCGGCCGTATCCAGCGCGGCGAGACCGAAGGCGACGCCATTCTCAGCCTGAACGATCTCTCGGTGACGCTCGACGACGGCACGGCCGTGGTCGGCGAGGCCGAAGTCGTGATCGAGGCAGGTGAACGCCTGCTGGTGGCGGGCGAATCCGGCACCGGCAAGAGCACACTCGTCCGCGCAATTGCGGGGCTGTGGCCGTGGGGCGGCGGCAGCGTCAATTTCCATCCCGACCGGCGGCTGTTCATGCTGCCGCAAAAGCCCTACGTGCCGTCGGGCACGCTGCGCCGCGCGGTAGCCTATCCGGGCGCGGCGGAGGACTGGACGGTCGAGGAGATCGGCGCAGCGCTCGATAAGATCGGCCTCGGCCATCTCAAGGACAAGATCGAGGACGACGCCCCGTGGGACCAGACGCTGTCGGGAGGCGAAAAGCAGCGGCTCGCCTTCGCGCGGCTGTTCCTGCACAATCCCGACATCATCGTGCTCGATGAGGCAACCTCGGCGCTGGATGCCAAGAGCCAGGACAAGATGATGGAGCTGATGACCAGGGAGCTGCCCAAGGCCACCGTGATCAGCGTCGCCCACCGCGCCGAACTCGAAGCCTTCCACAGCCGCAAGATCGTGCTGGAACGGCGCAAGGGCGGCGCCAAGCTTGTCAGCGACGTCGATCTCATTCCGCGCAAGGGCAAACGCCGTCTGCTCGGCCGCTTCCTGCGCCACCGCAAGCCGGCGAAGACGGCGGCTTGATCTGCAGGCACTGCGTCGTTGGAACGGCGCGCAAAACCGGCTATGCATGCGCCGCCTGCGCCAGGTTATCGACGAGGATGTTTTGACCCCAACGCCTTCCACCCGCATCGCCGCGGCCAATGATCCGGCGGCGCCGCCGTTTGGCGCGTTCGCGCCGACGCGCGCGCAAGCCGCGGTCATTTCGCTCGCGCAACGCTCAAAGCTGAAGCGGGGCGCGTTTCGCCCGATGTTGTCGCGGCTGGTCAATCTGCTGCGTGCCGGTCCGGTCGACGTGGCCTATCAGGGCGCATCGTTCCGGTTCTATCATCAGACCAGCGCCACCGAACGCGGCGCGCTGTTCCATCCCGACTATAATCTCGAAGAGCTGGATTTTCTGCGGGCGCATACGCCGGCCGGCGGCGTGTTCGTCGATGTCGGCGCCAATGTCGGCACCTACGCCATGGTGCTGGCGCGCCGTGTCGGCGCCAACGGAACGGTGATCGCGATCGAACCGCATCCGGTCACCCATGCGCGGCTTGCGTTCAACCGCACCGCCTCCGGCTTCAATCAGGTCAAGCTCGTCGCCGCGGCCGCCGGTCCGGCCGACGGCGAGCTGATGATCGAGACCGATGGCGAAAATCTCGGCGCCAGCCATATCGTGTCGGGCAAACCCGCGGGCCACGCCATTCGCGTGCCGTCGTTGCGGCTGGAGCGCATTCTCGGCAACGCCGGCGTCACCCATGTCGATGCGCTGAAGATCGATGTCGAGGGTTTTGAGGACCGCGTCCTGACCGGCTTTTTCCGGAATGCGCCGCAACACCTGTGGCCGCGGGCGGTGGTGATCGAGCATCTGTCACGCGACGAGTGGCAGGACGACTGCATCGCCGACATGCTTGCGCGGGGCTATAGCGAGATCGGCCGAAACCGCAGCAACACGCTATTGCTGCGCGGCTGAATTTTCGTCCGTATTTGCCGATACAACAGGAGCGACACCCTCAGGCCAGCGGAGATTTCGATGATCGACCATATCGGCTTTCCGGTTTCCGACTACGAGCGCGCCAAGACGTTCTATGCAAAAGCCCTGGCGCCGCTCGGCTACAGCATCGTCATGGAAGTGACGCAGCAGCAGACCGGGCACGATCCCGCGGCCGGCTTTGGCGCCGACGGCAAACCGGATTTCTGGATCGGCGGCGAAGGCGGATTGAACAAGCCGCTGCATTTCGCGATCGCGGCCAAAGACCGCGCCACGGTCGACGCCTTCTACAAGGCGGCCCTGGCGGCCGGCGGGCGCGACAACGGCCCGCCCGGAATTCGCGCGCACTATCACCCCAATTATTACGGCGCCTTCGTGCTCGATCCCGACGGCCACAATATCGAGGCGGTGTGCCACGCGCCGGAATGACCGGTTCCAGGTCCATCCGGCGCGGAACATCGCCCGGGTAGGGCCGTTATTGCTCCGGCAGGAACGGAGCGAATCATGGTCAACGACAACGCCGCAAATGACACCCAGCGCGTCTGGGACCTCATGAAGAAGATCGGCTTTGCGATGCTGGTCACCCGCGACGGCGACAGGCTGCGGGCACGGCCGATGAGCGCCTATCTCGATCGCGACGCCAACGCGATTCTCTTTCTCACCGACGCGCGGCGCCACAAGGACGAGGAGATCGCCCGGGATCCGCATGTCAACCTGTCGTTTGCGGATTCGGGCAGTCAGAAATACGCTTCCATCACGGGCACTGCGGCGATTTCCAACGACCGCGAAAAAATCCGGCAACTGTTCTCCACGCCGGCAAAGGCATGGTGGGACTCGGCCGAGGATCCGAACATCCGCGTACTGAAGATCTCGCCCGATGACGCCGAGTTCTGGGATTCGCCGGGCTCCGTTATCAGCTATGTGAAGATGGCGGCAGCCGCAGTCACCGGCACGCGGCCCAATCTGGGCGACAACCGCAAGGTGTCGATGTAGATGCCAATCGAGCCGCCCGAAATTCCGCCGGCGACGCCGGGCAATCCGTCCGAGCCGCCGCCGGAAAGTCCGCCGGGCAGCCCGCGGCCGGAAGTGCCATCGCCGGTGCGCGAGCCCGGCGAGCCGCCGCAGCCTGACGAATTGCCTGGGCGAATGCCCGAAGAGATTCCGGTGCGAGGACCACAAGGTCCGCATACGCCCTCGCCTGCCACCGACGCCGGCATCACCGATCTGCAGGGCCCGGCACCCGACCTCGATCCGGGCCGGCCGGATACACCATCGCGGACAATGTGATAGGGTGGTTTGAAACCATCGCCTGAATGCGCAATGAACACCCGTGTATCCGGCCTTTGCGCATGCAGAAATAAATAGAAGTCGGCCTTCAAGGCCCGCCACAATCCGGCCTAACGTCTATTTGTTGATCGCCAGACGTTGATTGCCAAACCCACTGCCAGGAATTTTCCGGGGATCCAGACCACATGACAAACCTTCGACTCGTTCTGCTCGCCACGACCGCGCTTACGGCGATGCA
>JBAUUA010000364.1:0-11175 GCA_049582465.1 Bradyrhizobium sp.
CATGCCCCGCGCGCGCGACATCAGATAGAGCTCGAGTTCGACCAGCTCCGGCGCGCCGTAATCATAGGGCTGGGCGCGAATGCCGGCGATGCAGCCGCGCAAGCGGCGCTGCAGCGAGCCGAGCGACTGCCATTCCAGCCGGTAGAGCGGATAGCCGGTCGGATGTCCTTGCGTGATCGCAGAGCCGGCAAGGTGCTTGTCCCAATTGTCGTCATGGCAATTGGCGCAACCGAGATTGAGCTGGCCTTGCCGTTGCGTGAACAGCTCGCGTCCTTTGGCGATGAAGGGCGCAAGCTGCGGGTCGGCGCCGGTAGTAATCGGCAGGTTGCGCGATTGCTGTGCGACAAAGGCGGTGAGCGCCAACAGTTCACGGCTTTCGAAGGCAAACGGGCTTGCCTGTTGATGGTTCGCGCGGCACAGATTGATGCGCTGCTCCAGATCGACGGGACGGCCAAGCGCCTGGTCGAAGGCGGGATAGCGCGCGGCGACGCCCTTCATGCTGGTGCGTGCCTCGTCATGGCAATCGGCGCAGGCCTTGTCCGCCGCGCCGGCCTTGTTCTTCCACAGGGCTTCGCCGTCGAGCACGGACAGCATGCCGGGATTGGCGGTGTCGTCGTCCTGCATGGCTCTCGTTTCCGGCGTCATGAAAGTGAATCCGGAGCGGCGCTCGCCCGCCGGGATTTCGTCAGCGCGGACGAAAGAGGCCGCGATCAGCAGCGCCGCCAGGACGATGGTGCCGGCAGGTCTCATTCGACGTTAATCGAGGCTGAGGCGGTCGCGGTAAAACCGTTGTCGCCGATCCATTCGAAATCGAATTTGCCGGTCTCGGTCGCGACCGTGAAGAACGTGATGAAGGGGTTGGCGGCGATCGCCGGAAACAGGTCGGCGCGGAAGATCTCGGTTCCGTTGTAACGGCAACTGAAGCTCGTGATGATATCGCGCGGAACGACCTCGCCGGTCGAGGTATGGCGGTAGCCGGTTTCCATGATGTGCGACATCAGCGTCTTGATCTCGATGATCTCGCCGCGTTTTGCCTTTTTCGGTACGTTGATCAGGGCGGACGCCATCAGATCACCTCATCGGTGCAGGCGGCGAGCGTCACCACGACGTCGGCGGTGGCGGACCAGAACGAGCCGTCCGACAGCCGCGCGATGGCGACGACCTTCTGGCTGTCGGCAAGGCGAATGCGGGTCGAGATCTGCGCGCGGCCGGCGCGGGGCCCGAGATAGTAGTTGCCGATGTTCGGCTGCGGATTCTTTTCGTTGAACACGTGAATGCTCCTGACGAAATCATCAGGAGTCATCGGGCTAACGACGCTGACGGTCATCGGCACGGTGTTGCCGTTCTCGACCAGTGGCGGAATGTCGAGTTTTATCTTTCCGGTCCGCACCACGGCTTCGCCAACGACGTTGCGGATCGCTGCGGCGAGCATGGCCGGTGTCGCTTCCGCAGGGCGCACTGGCACGATCGGCACCGCCCCCAGCACGGCGGCACTGCCGGCGAGGCCGAGGAACCGGCGGCGCGTGGATGAATCTTGCCTGGACATTGCCGGTCTCCTAATCACGCAGGCCTGCGAGATATGCCACGATATCCTCGATTTGTTCCGCCGACAGGACCGGCTTGCCGCGCCATGCCGTGCCGACGCGCACCAATCCGTCAAGGCGATAATAGGACGGCATGATGGTCGCGGGATTGAGGTGGCTCGCGTCGACCAGCCGCAGCCGCAACTGGCCTTCCGACCAGCGGCGGCCGGTCCCCGCGAGGCTTGGGGCGAGATCGCCCTGAAATCTGGTTTCCGGGAACGGTCCGGAGTGGCAAAGGATGCAGGTCGAGCTGCGATCCAGCACCAGCGCGCGCCCGCGCGCCGCATCGCCCGGTGCGCCCGTCAGCGATTGCGGGATCGCATCGCCCGCGACGACATAGCTGCGCAATCCCGCTTCGTCCGCCGCGCAAGGCAGGGCGATCGCCGCAGCGAGCCCAACGGCGGCCATCATTGTCGCTGACCTAACCAAAGGCGTCCACCGTGATGCTCTTGTACCAGGATCGCGCCTCACCGGCCTCCCGCGCGCGCGCCTCGCGCGGCGCATCGACCGGGCTGGTGACGACAGCCTCGGCTTCCGCGAACATGCCGTCCCTGGCTTGGTACACGCCCGATTGCGAGAAGGCATAGCCGGGCGCGACCGTGTCGTAGCAGGCACCAACCAGCCGTGGCGTATCCGGCGCTTTTTCCGCGATCAGCCTTATGACCGCTTCGGCGCAGGCTTTGCCTTGAGCATTCGCGGCGGAAGCGGATTTTGGAATCGTGCCTCCAAAGCAGGCGTCGCCGATGACGTGAATGTTCGGAACGAGTTTCGAGGCAAAGGTAACGGGATCGATCGGACACCAGCCGGTATTGTCGACCGCGCCGGCGATGGCGGCGATACGGCCGGCCTTTTGCGGCGGGATCACGTTGGCGACCTCAGCGGTGTAGTTGCCGAAATCGGTGACGATGGTGTTGGTCGCGGGCTCGACCGAGGTGACCCGGCCGCCCTGCGACAGCGACACCCGCTCGATCATGCCGGGATAGAGTTCCTTCCAGGCATTCTCGAACAGGCGCTGTTGCGGAAAGGCGTCCTTGGCGTCGAGTATCAGGATCTTGGAGCGCGGCTTCTTCGTCTTCAGATAATGCGCGATCAGGCTGGCGCGCTCGTAGGGCGCCGGCGGACAGCGCGATGGGCCCGCGGGCAGCGCCAGCGCAACCAGGCCGCCGTCATCCATCGCCTCGAGCAGCCTGCGCAACAGCGCGGTCTGCTCGCCGGCCTTCCAGGCATGCGGCATTTTGATTGCGGCCGCTTCGTCGTAGCCGGGCAACGCGTCGAAGCGCAGGTCGATGCCGGGTGCCAGCACCAGACGTTCATAACCGACCGTTGTGCCGTCGGCGAGACCGACCACGCGGGCTTGCCCATCGACCCTCGCCGCCGCCTGCGCAATCACGCTCACGCCCTCCGCGATAATCCTGTCATAGCTGAATTGCTGCGCCTCGATATCCCGCAAGCCGGCGATGACTTCATTGCTGAACGGACAGGCGACAAAAATCCGGTTCGGCTCGATCAGCGTCACCTGCAGCTTCGCATCGATCCGTCTTAGCGCCCGCGCGCAGCTCGCCCCGCCAAAGCCGCCGCCGATCACCACGATTCGGGCGGCGGATTGGGCGCGGGACGGGCGGGGGAAGGCGAACGCTGCCGCCGCCGTCGCGATGCCGCCAACGACGTTTCTTCGCGTCATCGGGCGCAGCGCATCCATGCAAGGCTTCCGGTACGGTGCGGCGGCCATCAAGGCCGCCGCGTCAGGGTCAGGCGAAGGTGATCTTCTGGTCACGCAGCGGCACCGAGCGGATGCGCTTGCCCGTCGCCGCGAAATAGGCGTTGAGCACCGCCGGTCCCGCCACGCAGATGGTCGGCTCGCCGACGCCGCCCCAGAAGCCGCCGCTCGGCATCACGATCGATTCCACTTTCGGCATCTCCGCGATCCGCATCGAATTGTAGGTGTCGAAGTTGGTCTGCTCGATATAGCCGTCCTTCACGGTGCAGCCGCCGTAGAACAGGCCGGTCAGCCCGAAGACGAAGGAGCCGGCGATCTGGCGCTCGATCTGCGCCGGATTGACGGCATAGCCGGGATCGGTGGCGGCGACGATGCGATGCACCTTGATCTTGCTGCCGTCGACGACGGAGATTTCCGCCGCCGCCGCGACATAGCTGCCATAACCCATGTTCTGCGCGAGGCCGCGATAGACGCCTTGCGGCGCAGGCTTGTCCCAGCCGATCTTTTCGGCAACCGCATCGAGCACGGCGAGGTTCTTCGGATGCTGGGCGAGCAGCTTGCGGCGGAACGCGAGCGGATCCTGCCCCGCGGCATGCGCCAGTTCGTCCATGAAGCATTCCACATAGAGTGCGTTCTGGTTGACGTTCACGCCGCGCCAGAAGCCTGGGATGATATGCGGGTTGCGCATCGAATGTTCGATCAGCAGGTTGGGAACGCCATAGCCGAACGCGGCGTCCCCCTTTGGGGCGAGGCCTGCGAATGTCGCGGGATCCATGCCGTTGACCATGGCCTCGGGGCGTAACGCGGCGAGGATCGACTGGCCTGAAATCCGCATGTGCAACGCGACCAGATTGTTGTCGGCGTCGAACGCCCCGGTCATCTTGCATTGCGTGATCGGATGATAGCGGCCGTGCTGCATGTCCTCTTCGCGCGACCACAACAGCTTGATCGGCGTGCCCGGCATCTGCTTGGCGATCGCCACCGCCTGACGGACATAGTCGGTCTGGCCGCGGCGGCCGAAACCGCCGCCGAGCATCTGCTTGTGAACGTCGACCTTGTTCGCCGGCAGGCCGGATTCCTCGAGCGCCGCGGCGAAAGCCGCCTCGCCATTCTGCGTTCCACACCAGACCTCGCATTTTTCGGCGGTATAAAGCGCGGTGGCGTTCAAAGGCTCCAGCGCCGCGTGGTTCTGGTAGGGATAATTGTAGACCGCTTCGACCTTCCTGGCGGCGCCGGCGATGATGCCCGGCGCGTCGCCGATCTTGTTGCCGACAAAGGCCGGTCCGGAATCGAGGCCTTCCGCGAGCCATTTCGCGATCGAGGCCGACGACACCTTGGCGTTTGGGCCTTCGTCCCAGACCACCGGCAGGGCCTCGAGCGCGGTCTTGGCGTGCCACCAGGTATCGGCGACGACGGCCACCGCGCTGTCGCCGACCCGCACTACCTTCTTCACGCCCTTCATGCCAAGAATCTTGGCTTCATCGAAGCTCTTCAGGGTGCCGCCGGTGACCGGGCAATCCCTGATCGCGGCGTTGAGCATGCCCGGCAGTTTGACGTCGATGCCGTAGACCGTTGCACCCGTGGTCTTGTCCGGTGTGTCCAGCCGTTTGAGGCCCTTGCCGGCGATCTTCCAGTCCTTGGGGTCCTTGAGCTTGACGTCGCCCGGCGGCTCCAGCCTGGCGGCCGCCTCAGCCACCTTGCCATAAGTCGTGCTGCGTCCCGACGGCGTATGGGTGATGACGCTGTCGGCGGCGCTGCATTCGGAGGCCGGCACCTTCCATTCATTGGCCGCGGCCTGGATCAGCATCACGCGCGCGTTGGCGCCGCCCTTGCGCACATAATCCTGCGAGGTCCGGATGCCGCGGCTGCCGCCGGTCGAGAAATCGCCCCACACCCGCTTGCGCGCCACGCTTTCGCCCGGCGTTGGAAATTCGGTGGTAACTTTCGACCAGTCGCATTCGAGCTCCTCGGCGACGAGCTGGGCGAGGCCGGTGAGCGTGCCCTGGCCCATTTCCGAGCGCGCGATCCTGATCACGACGGTGTCGTCGGGCTGGATGACGACCCAAGCGTTGACTTCCTGCGAGCCACCGGCAGCGTGCACCGCATCGGGGCCGCCGAAGGGAAGATCGAGGCCGATCGCGAGGCCGGCGCCGGCCGCGGCGGTGCCGATGACGAAGGCGCGGCGGTTCAGCTTGACGTGCTGGTTCATGGCGGCCTCCTCAGGCGTTCGCGACGGCGTGAATCGCCTCGCGCACCTGCTGGAAGGTGCCGCAGCGGCAGATATTGGTGACAGCTTCGTCGATGTCCTGATCGGTCGGCTTCGGCTTGTCCTTGAGCAGCGCCGCCACCGCCATGATCATGCCGCTTTGGCAATAGCCGCATTGCGGAACGTCGTTGGCGATCCAGGCCTGCTGCACCCTGTGCAGGCCGCCTTCGCCCGCGAGCCCCTCGATGGTGGTGATCTGCTTGCCGATGGCCTCGCTGACCGGGACGCTGCAGGAGCGCATCGCGGTGCCGTCGATATGAACGGTGCATGCTCCGCATTGTGCGATGCCGCAACCGTATTTGGTGCCGGTGAGCCCGATATTCTCCCTGATAGCCCAGAGCAGCGGCGTGTCCGGCTCGACATCGACGTCGAAAGTCTTGCCATTGATTGTGAGTTTTGCCATCGCGATCCCCTTTTTTTGATCCAATCCATCGATTGGACTTTAGTGCGATGGTGGACTTGAAACTGGAACAGTTCAAATCAACAATCTGCGTTTGCAGCGCGGAATAATTGATTTGCCTCGATGTCATGCGATGTTTCGGACACCCGATGCGCCTCGCAAGGACGTCGAGACACGGCTTTACGATCTCGCAGCGCAACGCGCCCGAGGTTTCCCATCAATTTCCTCACCCTCCGATCAGAGGGCACAGGGAATGCCGGGCGCCCGATGCGCCCGATAGCCGCGTGTGCAGAGAGAGTGGAGATACGCACACGCGTTAGTCAGGTCACACCGGAAAACACCCGGCATTCCCCGCGCAATGGTTTTACGGTTTCCTTCGCGCTCTCCCGGGTGACCGGCTTTCTTGCCACCCTCGCCTGCGGATGTTGCCGCAAACTTGATGCCAGCGTCGGGGCATCAGGACCACACGACTTCGCCGTCCGCATCCGGTGCTGTTCGTCAAAAGCGCCAACGCGTCCACCGCATCCCGCCCCGCGTCCGTGACGATCGCGAAACGCCCCTCAGAGTGGGACGGGACGGCGGGGGATATAGAAGTGATTTGCCTCTTCGGAAAACCAGAATATTTTTGCAATGGGGGGCTGGACAGGTTTTTGGTGATTTGCCCGTCGGGTTAAATCAAACGGCCCGTCAGGCAACAGATCGCAGGGCTGGCTTGTTTCGCGAACCCATCTCGATCGTCCGGAACAGGATGGCTATCGCTTCCGTCTTCGCTCAAGCTACGGCAGCCAAGGCGCGCGGGTATCATTGCCGCCGCCAGCAACCGTGAAATCTTGCCCAATCACTGGTCGCTCCCGAGCAGAATTCTCGGCCTTCGTTTTGATTTTGCTGCAAAAAAATGTTGTACTGCCAAGGCTGGCGCGCCACTGTGTGGAAAGGCTCGGGTCTCTTATTGCCTTAAGGGCGGTGTTTCCATGATTCAAGCCGAGCAGGCAACAGACGCGCCGGCGATTGCGACGTCCGTTATCAATCGGCGGCTGGCGGCGATTGCCTTTGCCGACGTCGCCGGTTTTTCTCGACTGATGGCACTCAGGGATGTTGAGACCGTCCTGCGTTGGAAATCGCTGCGCTCCGAAATCATGGAGCCGCACATGGCTCGCCACGGCGGACGCGTCGCCGAAATTGCAGGCGATGCGGTACTGGTCGAATTTCCGAGTGTCGTGAACGCGGTGCGATGGGCCGCTGACGTTCAGCGTGCCCAGGAGGGCACCAAGGACGACAAGGATCCGCTCGCGCTGCACCTTCGCATCGCCATCAATGTCGACGATGTCATCGACGAGGATGGGATCTTGCAGGGGGATGGCGTCAACATCGCGTCCCGCATCCACCAGGCTGCGGAGCCCGGCCAGATCGTCGTCACGGCCGCGGTCCGCGATTATGTCATCAATCGATTGCCGCTGATATTTCATCATCTCGGTGCGCCCGTGATGAAGAATATCGCGCGGACGATTCACGTTTATTCCGTCGAATGGAGTGAAAGCGACAGGGGCGACCCGATCGCGCAACCTTACCTGCAATGGGCGTCACGGCCGACTCTCGCCGTCCTGCCGTTCCGCACCATCGGTGGTAGCGACGACGACAATTATTACGGCGAGGGAATTACCGACTCGATCATCACCGGTCTCTCCAAAAACCGGTCGCTTTACGTCATCGCGCGCAATTCCACACTGCGTTACCGCGATGGGGGCAAGGACCTGCGACAAATTGCCAGTGAGCTCGACGTTCGTTACCTGCTCGACGGCACCGTGCAACGTCAGGGCACGCGCCTGAGGATAAATACCGAACTGACCGACATCACCGGAAATGTCTCGATCTGGGCGCAACGGTATGAGGGATCCACCGACGACTTGTTTGAATTTCAGGACCGGATCACTACAAGCATCCTGTCTTCCATAGAGCCGCGCGTGCGTGCGGTTGAGACGGCTCGCGTCGGTGACCGCCCGACCGAGAGTTTGGATGCATTCCACTGCGTCCTCCGCGCGATGTCGCTTCTGTATTTCTTTACCCCCGAAAGCCACCGGGAAGCGGGTGAACTCCTGGAACGGGCGATCGTGCTCGATCCGGCCTATGCTCAGGCCCATGCCTACCTTGCGTGGTGGTACAATTTCCTGATTGGCGAAGGTTGGTCGGAGGATCTCGACGCCGACATGGCGCGCGCCCTCGTCCTTTCGCAGCGCGCCATCGAGCTCGATCCTGACGATCCGTTCGCACTTGCCGTGGCCGGGCACATCCTCTCTTTCATGGGAAAACTGCCGGAAGAAGCGATGGAGCTGTTTGGGCGGGCGCTGGCCCTCAACGAGAACTCGGCGTTCGCATGGGGTTTGAGCGCCTTGACGCTCGCCTATTTGGGGCGGCCCGACGAAGCGCTGGAGCGGTTGGAGAACGTATGGCGTCTCAATCCCTTTGATCCCTTCAACTTTTATTTTTGGATCGTGGCCGGCATTGCCGAATTCGTGGCTGGGCGATATGATGAGGCGATTGTATGGCTGCGCAAGTCACGGCGCGCAAATCCACGTTTTCGTCCCTCTGTACGAACCCTGGCCGCCGCGCTTGCCCTTTCGGGTGACGAAGCTGGAGCTGAATTGGCGGCTCGACAGCTTCTCGAAATTGAACCGTCTTTTAGAGTCTCAACTTTCGTTTCCTGGTATCCGCTGCAGCGGAAGGATGATCTGGATCGATTGGCGAAGGGATTGCGCGCCGCGGGATTGCCCGAATAACCGAACCCAAACGTCAAGCATCAGGGAGGCTTAACATGGGCGCTGGAGCAGGGGCCGGAGCAGGTGCAGGTGCAGGTGCAGGTGCTGGAGCGGGTGCAGGTGCAGGTGCAGGTGCAGGTGCAGGTGCAGGTGCAGGTGCTGGTGCTGGAGCAGGTGCGGGCGCAGGAGCCGGTGCAGGTGCAGGAGCGGCCGCGGCCTACGGTGCCGAAGCGGGGCCGGGCACGGGGCGCAGCTTTTACGCCACGCCCTGGGACCTGGGCTTCCGACCCTGGGCCCTCGACTTCACTCCGGACGACGCCGGCTACGCGTCGTTTCCCTTCACTGAAATCATCAATCCCTATCAGCTCGACCAAAACGGAAATCCGGCCTTCCTCGAGTGGACGACCGACGATTGGGATCCGGCATTGCGTTTCTGGACGCTGCCTTTCGACCCGCAGCTAAGCCAATGGCTGAAGGCCACCGATCCCTCCCTGCCATCGATCATGGCGGCGCGCGAATTCGCCGGTCAGTCGTCGCTCTGGCAGGGGAAGCGCGTGGACTTGCTCGGCTACGGCTGGGTGGAGGCACTGGATTTGGCCTGGCAGCCCAATGATCCATCAAGCGCGGCGGAGCGTGACGCGGCCTGGAACTCCATCCTGTGCGAGATCCAGGAACTGCAGATGCTGATGCAGGACGATCGCGATCGTTATCTTGCGGAAATCATCGAACAAGCGGACGGCCTTGCGAGCTATATCATCGCTTTCATCGACGCGAGCCAGGCGCGATACCCGTGGACGATCGAGCTCATCAATTGCGGGTACGCCATAGGTAACGTTGCATACTTCTACTACAAGCAGCAATTCAAGCGCGTTCGCGCCTCGACCCTGTGTCCGGGACTAGCGCCTCCGTTCGGTCCTCCCGCCCATCCGTCGTTTCCCAGCGGGCATTCCTTCCTGGGCCATTTCATCGCGCTCCTGCTCCTGGAAATACCGGCGCTGCGCCAGCGCTACGGTATCTTTGGCCCCGTAACCGACGGAAATCCGGGCAAGGCGGTCGACCCGTGTTTGCCCGTAACGGTGACGATCACCCTTGCCAACCCCGCTGTGGTCACTGGGAACGTGACCAGCCTGAATGCCGGCGATCAGGTGGTTTTCCAGACGACCGGCGCGCTTCCCGCAGCGATTGCAGCCGGCATGCCTTATTATGTGATAACGACCGGGCAGCAGGGTGTCTTTCAGATTTCCGCCGATCCGCCGGATCCCAACGTCGCGCCCGTTCCGATCAGCACTGCCGGAGATGCACAGCACGGCACACACACGATGCTCCGAAACCCGCTCGCCGGGCGTGGCGAGATTTATTCGCCACTGCTTTGGCTTGCCCAGCGCCTCGGCAAGAACCGCGAGCGCCTGGGCGTGCACTATCCTTCGGATACGTTCGGAAGCCGACACCTTGCCGGCGCAATCTGGCGCGCGGTGCTACACGATGGCAGTATCGAATGCCCGACACTCCGCTCCGTGCTCCATCACGCCGTCGCGGAATGGCCGACCAAGTGGCCCTGACCTGACCGGGCTTCCGCCTTCGCGCCGAGTCCCTTCCGGCCGGGGAGGGGTGATGCGAATCCGCCAGCAGACCGATTCAATCGGCAGACCGATTCAATCCAACGGCATTCCGCGCTAGGGTTCTGTGACGACGATGAGGCCGAGGTTGTTGTCGTTGGCCACGAGGTCAACGAGCGGTGTGGGCAATTGGCTGCACGGTAATGCCGTCGTGGCATCGGTGTTGGCGAGATCGTCCGCGCAGGTTGCCTGAGCCAGCACCAGATAGCGGGTGCCCGGCGGCGGCGGGTCGAACGTGAAATCAAACTCGGCCGGCGGCGCGCCGCCCGGGTCGATGGTCTGGCCGGGGCTTGCCGGCGGGTTACACGCAGTCCACACCAGCGCTGGATTATTTGCTGGATCGTTCCATTTCGGCGGATCGCCGTCGGGCCATGCCCGCCACCAGACGCTGACCGTGACGTTCGTTGCCGGTTGGCTGCCGCGGTTTGCGACCTTCACGGAAATATTGCCGCCCGCCACAACGATCGCGGTTGCGTCGGCTTGCCAAAGGGGTGGAGCATCCAGACCGGACTGGTGGGGATCCCATTCCAGCGAGACCGGAAGGTAGCTGCCCGGCCCGGAGGAAACGTCGCCGTACGGCGTGGCCTCCGAGTTTGGCCGCCGGTCCTGGATGTAGATGTCGACAGGCGGAGGAAGGCCCGGCGTGTTGCTGATCGTTCCGGCAACGGTATACAAGCCCTGGGCCTCGAACGCCCAACGAATGACCTTGTGCACACAGCCGCCAACCCTCTCGAAGTTGAACGTTTCGGTGCTGTACGGTGGTGGGGGAAAGGTTTCGGTCCACTGAACGTTCCACGGACCGGTGCCGATGTCGGCATCGATCAGCGCCGAGACCAATTG
>JBAUUA010000365.1:0-2326 GCA_049582465.1 Bradyrhizobium sp.
ATCACTGCGGCGAGCAGCACGATCGCGGCCAGCGGATGCGTTCGCACCCATGCCAACATCCGATCGCTGCTGCCGCTGTGCCGTGCCGCGGCATTCGTCATCGTCATGGCCGGTCGCCCTGAGCTCGACGCAAGGTGTGCTTCGCCCGCGCGACTATCGCCGCGAAGCGGTTAACGCAGCGTCACTGCGGCAGTCCGGCTTTGCGCACGCGCGGGGACGGCATCGGCGGCGCATGATCCGCCCGTGATCTTGCCCGGCTAAAGCCTTGATATCTTTTGGGGTCCAGAGGCGCGTCCCGCCAGGACGCGCGAATTCAGTCCTGGATGCCGTAACGATGCAGATCGTTACCGGACGTATCGAGCCAGGTCTTGGCGCGCTCGACATGGCCGCAGACCCGGGCGACGACCTTCCAGAACCGCGTCGAATGGTTCATCTCGACCAGATGCGCCACTTCGTGCGCGGCGAGATAGTCGAGCACGTAAGGCGGCGCGAGGATCAGCCGCCACGAAAACGACAGCGAACCCGCCGACGTGCACGAGCCCCAGCGGCTCGACTGGTCGCGGATCGACAGCCGCTTTACCCTGACGTTGAGCGCTTCGGCATAATGCTGCGCGGCCTTGTGCAGGTCGCGGCGGACTTCGCGCTTCAGGTAATCATGCACCCGCCGCTCGATATGCTCAGGCCCGCCCGCCACGCACAGAATCCGCTCGCCGCTGTCGCGCGTTTCCGTCCACACCGTGCCGCGCTGGCCGGCGCGATGCACGATCCTGTGCGCGACGCCGCGCAGCGGCACCACGGTGCCCGGAAGAAACGGCGCCGCCTTCGGCAACCGGCCGAGGCGCGCGGCGATCCAGCCGCCATGACGCTGCGCGAAGTCCTTGGCATCGGCGATGGTGCCGCGCGGCGGCATCGTCAGGATCGCTTCGCGGTCGCTTGGATGAATCCGCAAGGTGTAGCGGCGCGCGCGGCGGTGCCGGCGCAGCCGGACCGAGTAGATCTGCGAGCCGTGCTTGACCAAAAGACGAGATGGTTCGTAAGGCCGCCTATAAAGGAGGGCGCGAGTGGCCATGTCTGCGATTCCGGGGATCAGAAGTTCGCCCGGATTCTGCCATATCCGCCGCCAGTGAAAGCGCTCGGCGCAAAAACAAATCATTTGCCCAATATACAGGGGCTGACCGGTTATTGGGCCCTACAGGATGGGCCTGGAACAAGAATTTTCGGCTGAAAAACCACCCTGGAGGGCCCCTTAAGGAATGAGGTCACACTCATTCCTTCCGGGGGCCGAGAATCGGGGTTTGCGCGGGCCTATTCAGGGGGTTAACGCCCCTTCGAATCGACCCCATTCGCGGCTTCCAGCGACGATCCGCGCGTAAAGAGAGTCTTAATCGACGCTTTATTCAGCCGCAGAGATCGAAGCCTTCACCGAAACCAGCGAAGGCTTCACGTTTGCCGCCGACATCATGAAATCGCAGATGCGCGGCACGATTTCCGACTTGAAACGGGAGCCGTTGAACACGCCGTAGTGGCCGACGCCCTTCTGCACGTAGTGCACCCGACGATGACTCGGGATCGAACTGCACAATTCGTGCGTCGCTTCGGTCTGCCCAAGCCCGGAAATGTCGTCGTTCTCGCCTTCCACCGTCATCAGCGCCACGCGCGTGACCTTCGACGGATCGACCAGCTTGCCGCGATGGGTCATCTCGCCCTTCGGCAAGGCATGCTTGACGAACACGGTATCGACCGTCTGCAGGTAATACTCTGCCGACAGATCCATGACGGCCAGATATTCGTCGTAGAAATCGCGGTGCTTGTCGACCAGGTCGCCGTCGCCCTTCACCAGATTCTTGAACAGATTCTTGTGGGCGTCCGTATGGCGGTCGAAATTCATGCTGATGAAGCCGCTGAGCTGCAGGAAGCCCGGATAGACGTCGCGCATCACGCCGGGATGCGGAAACGGCACCTTGGTGATGACGTGCGCGCGAAACCAGTCGATGCCGCGTTCGGCGGCGAGATTGTTGACGGCCGTCGGATTGCGGCGGGTATCGATCGGGCCGCCCATCAGGGTCATCGACAGCGGAACATAGGGATCGCGTTCGGCTTCCATGACGGAAACCGCTGCCACCACGGGCACCGAAGGCTGGCACACCGCCATCACATGCATGTTGCCGCCGAGCGCGTGCAGTATCTCGATGAGATAATCGACATAGTCGTCGAGATCGAAACGGCCCTCGGCCAGCGGCACCATCCGGGCATCGGCCCAGTCGGTGATGTAGACCTCATGGGTCGGCAGGAAAGCTTCGACGGTGCCGCGCAACAGCGTCGCGTA
>JBAUUA010000366.1:0-1900 GCA_049582465.1 Bradyrhizobium sp.
AAGCCGACCAGGCTCGCGACGCTCATCGCCGGCAGCACCGCAGCGTTGGCGCCGGCATCGATGGTGGCGCGCAGGGCCGGCAGTCGCCGAAAACTGGCCACGAGCACGGCAACGATCGCGCAGGCCAGCGCGGTGATCACGGCCCACACGCCGCCGACGGCAGCGAGCGACGTCTCGCCCCAGCGCGCTTCGGCGAGAAAACGGGTGTCGAGTGCCGGCAGGATGAACAACGACATCGCGAGATTGACCACGATCACCACGACAAGCGGCAGCGCGGCGAGCACGGTCGGAGGCGGCGCCTCGGTCACCTTGCCGTGCATCATTTCCGCGGGATCGAATTCGTGCGCGGTGGCGGCGCGTCCACGCAGGTCTTCGTCGACGGCAAGACGACCGGACGGCACCGGCGCACCGTCGCCAAAGCTTTCGCCGTTCCTCCTTGCAATGGCCTCTTCGCGATTGAGCCACCACAGGCCGAAACCGAGCATGATCAGCGACGCCAGAATCCCGAGGCCGGGCGCGGCAAATGGCGTCGTGCCGAAAAACGGCATCGGGATCGCATTCTGGATCGACGGCGTGCCGGGCAGCGCCGACATGGTGAAGGTCGAGGTGCCGAGCACGATCGCTGCCGGCATCAGGCGCCGCGGGATGCCGGCGACACGAAACAGCTCCTGCGCCATCGGCGCCAGCACGAAGAAGGCGACGAACAAGCTGACGCCGCCATAGGTGACGAGCGCGCCAGCCAGCACCACCGCCAGCACGGCCCGCTGCGGGCCGAGCCGCTGCGTCATGAAGCTCGCGATCGCGGCGACCGAGCCGCTGTCCTCCATCAGCTTGCCGAACAGCGCGCCAAGCAGAAACAGCGGAAAGAACTGCGCCAGAAAGCCCGCCGCGCTGAGCATGAAGGTCTGGGTCCAGTGGGCGAGCAGCGGCTCGCGGGAGAACAGCGCCGCGATCAGGCCGGCGAGCGGCGCAAGCAACAGCACGCTCCAGCCCCTGAAGGCGAACGAGATCAGCAGGCCGAGCCCGATCAGGATGCCGAGAAGGCCTAACACAGTCATCACCTCAGCATTCCGCGAGCAGGATGTCGAGATCGGCAGTGGAGCGCTTTCCGAGATCCTCGCCGTGGGCGGCAAGAAATGCGTCGGCGCTGCTGCGCCCTTCTTCCTTCAGCAGCGAAACGAACCTCCACTCGGCGTTGAGCTTCGACGACGCGCCGAAGCCCGCGAGCGCCTCGCTCATGATCCGGTGCGTGCGCATTCCTGCCCAGCGCGCGCCCTCGCCGCGTCCGGGGTCTGCGACCTGGCGCAGCAGCGCCATCATGCGAAGTTCCTTCATCAGCGGCGAGTTGAAGGAAATCTCGTTCAGCCGGTTGAGGATCTCGTTGGCCGTGCGCGGCAGCTCCGGTCTTTCGCGCGGATTGATCTGCACCAGGATGGTGTCGTGCGCGTCGCTTTCGCGGACCAGCGGCGTAAGGGTCGGATTGCCGGCATAGCCCCCATCCCAATAGGGCTCGCCGTCGATCTCGATCGCCTGAAACATGGTCGGCAGACAAGCCGAGGCAAGCAGGACGTCAGCAGTGATCTCGGCGTTGCGGAAGATGCGGCCGCGGCCGGTGCGTACATTGGTCGCGGTGATGAACAGCCTGATCGGTGCGCGGCCGAGACGGCCGAAATCGATGCTTTCGGCGAGGATGGTACGCAGCGGGTTGAGGCCTAGCGGATTGAGATCGTAGGGCGAAAGCACGCGGGCCATCAGGTCCATGGCGACATAGGCGGGTGACGTGTCGAGCGTCCAGCGGCCCATCAGCCGGTCGAGCGGCGAGCGCTGCAACGGACTGAACGCCGCCGCCTGCGACACGCGCCGCCAATAAGCCTCGAGCGCGGCCTGTGCGCCTTTGGGC